>QIJL01000536.1 GCA_003232435.1 Flavobacteriales bacterium
TGTCATCTATTATCAATAAAAGGTCAATCTCACAAAACTAAACTTTAAAGGCTTCACAAATACAGTTTAGTCCTTGGGATTTGGGATTTGGGATTTTGGTGCTCGTACCATGTATTTGAACTGCCACACATATTACAGCCTTCGCTTCGGAACCTTTTCCGAGAAGGAGCTCCTGCGTTTAGCTCAAGAGAACCATGTGACCCAATTGGTGCTGACCGATATCAATAATACTTCGGCCGGACTCAACTTTGTGCGGAAGGCTCCTGATTATAATATAAAACCAATGCTGGGCATCGATTTTAGAAACGGCGTCGATCAATGTTTTGTAGGCATCGCCAAAAACAATGAAGGTTATCTGGAGTTGAACAATTTTCTTTCTGAGCATCTGCATGAATCAAAAGAACTGCCTTCGCTTGCCCCAAATTTTGAACATGTCTATGTGGTCTATCCTTTTGAAAAAGTACTGCAGAATAACCAATACAAGTTTGCCGAACATGAATTTATCGGAGTCTCCATTGCCGATTTGCGACGCTTGCCTTTTTCCAGATTATTAAAATTGAAAGATAAATTGGTCGTGCAACAACCTGTTACCTTCCGCAATAAGGCCGATTTCAATGCGCACCGATTATTACGCGCCATTGACAATAACATCTTGCTGAGCAAGTTGGATAAGACCGAAGAAGCAAGTGAGGATGAAAAAATGTTCCCCATTGAAAATCTGGCGGCCGCCTTTTCGGAATATCCTTTTATTTTGGAAAACACCGAGCGATTACTAAACTCTTGTTCCATCTATTTTGATTTTTCAAAAAATCGAGAGCCACAGAATTTGAAAACCTATACAGGTAGTCAAGAAGAGGACGAAAAAATGATTGAAAGGCTCTGCCAAGAGGGATTGCCCTATCGCTATAAGAATCCTGGAAAGGAGATTTACAATCGACTGGAAAAAGAACTGGAATTGATAAAAGAAAAGGGCTTTGTTTCTTACTTTTTGATCAATTGGGATATTGTTTCCCATGCCCGACAACAGGGCTTTTTCTATGTAGGCAGGGGTAGCGGGGCCAACAGTATTGTAGCATATTTGTTGCGAATTACCGATGTAGACCCTATAGACCTAGATCTGTACTTTGAACGCTTCATCAACCTGTATCGCACCAATCCGCCTGATTTTGATATTGATTTTTCACACAGGGACAGGCCGACGATGACCGAATATATTTTTGACCGTTTCGAACACGTGGCCCTTCTAGGCACTTATGTTACTTTCAAGGAAAGAGGGGTTATCCGTGAGTTGGGCAAGGTATTCGGCCTTCCAAAAAGTGAAATCGATTTTCTATCCGAAGGAAGATATGATGTTTCGAAACTCGATGAGGTCTCGCAACTCGTTTTAAGATATGGGCGATTGATCAAGAATATGCCCAACTACCTGAGCATCCATGCCGGGGGCATTTTGATCAGTGAAAAACCGCTGCATTGGTTTTCGGCTACGCATTTGCCACCTAAAGGATTTGCCACTACGATGTTCGATATGGTCATTGCCGAAGATGTAGGCCTGTACAAGTTTGATATTTTGGGGCAAAGAGGCTTGGCAAAAATCAAGGAATCCCTAGAAATTATCGAATACAACCGACCTGATAAAACAGGCACTTTTGATATTCATGATGTCAAAAAATTCAAAGAGGACGATAAAATCAACGATTTGATCAAAACAGCACAATGCATGGGTTGTTTTTATGTGGAATCTCCCGCGATGCGCATGTTGCTCAAAAAATTGGAAGTAGATACTTATTTGGGTTTGGTTGCGGCAAGTTCCATCATTCGGCCCGGAGTGGCGAAAAGCGGAATGATGCGCGAATATATTCTGCGACATCGCAACAAAGGCAGGGCCGAGGAAAGAGCGCATCCGGTGATGTTGGATATTATGCCCGATACCTATGGCGTGATGGTCTACCAAGAAGATGTGATCAAGGTCGCCCATCACTTTGCAGATCTTGATCTGGGCGAGGCCGATGTGTTGCGAAGGGGAATGAGCGGAAAGTTTCGGTCGCGTGAGGAGTTTCAAAAAGTACGCGAAAAGTTTATCGACAATTGCCGTAGAAAAGGATATGAAGAAAAGCTCATCTTCGAAATTTGGGAACAGATCGCCAGCTTTGCCGGCTATGCCTTTGCCAAGGGGCATTCAGCTTCCTATGCCGTGGAAAGTTACCAGACACTGTTCTTGCGCGCCTACTATCCGTTGGAATATATGGTGGCCGTACTCAACAATGGTGGGGGATTCTACCGCTCCGAGTTTTACGTGCACGAAGCTCGAATGATGGGAGCTACTATCCATCCGCCCTGTATCAATAGAAGTTTTAATAACAATGTAATCTATGGAAAGGATATTTTTCTGGGCTTTGGCTATCTAAGGGAATTGGAAAGTCGGGTAGCCGAACGCATTCTAAAAGATAGAATATCAAATGGAGCCTATGGCTCCCTGGAAGATTTCTTGGATCGTGTTTTTATAACCGTAGATCAAGCAAGCATTCTGATCCGTATCGATGCCTTTCGGTTTACCAAAACGAACAAACATCAATTGCTCTGGAAGGCACATCTCTTTCTCAACAAAAATGTAAAGATCGACCACCCGAAATTGTTTCCGCCCAAGCATCAAGATTTTAAGATTCCCGAGCTGCATACCACCGACCTTGAAATGGCCTTTACCCAAATGGAACTTTTAGGATTTTGTCTGTGCAGTCCGTTTGAATTGTTGGCCGAACCACCAAAAAACAATAGATGCAGCAAGGACCTTGAAAAATATCTCGGCAAGCATATCGATATCTATGGGTATCTGGTCACGGTCAAGAATACAAGTACCCATAGCGGAAAGCGTATGCATTTCGCCACAATGATCGATCAGCAAGGTAAAGTTTTCGATACGGTACTTTTTCCGCCTGTGGCCGCGCAGTATTATTTCAGGGGAAGGGGTATTTATCGTTTTTATGGAAAAGTAGTCAGCGAATTCGGATTTTTGAGCATCGAGGTCATTAAAATGCAAAAACAAAATTATGTTCCTGACCCAAGATATGCAGATATGAAGACAAGTGTCAAAATTTTTCAGCAAAAGGAAAAAGATAAGGTTGCTTCTAAAACTGAAGAAAAATACTTATAGCTTCTTCAACCTAATATTTTTGTACTCCACCTTCATCGGCGGCCCCACATGCACTTGCATGCCCAATTTGCCAGCGGTCATTCTATTGATACTATCGTTATCGATGACATCGCTCATCAAAATACCATTGATATAATGTTGCATGTGATTGCCCTTGACTATTAAATGTGCTTCGTTCCAATCGTTGCTTTTGATTTTTGTTTTTAACGAGTCCATGTGTCCGAGAGATTCCAGGATTTTTCGGCTTTGCCAAGCGTTCTTTTTTACATTGGCGCGCAATGAACCTTCAGCCTCCGCATTTTCTTGAGATGAAATTTCGGCTTTCTCTCCTCGATAAGCTAAAGTGGTTCGCTTCCGCTCCTCATAATTCTGCCCTGTATATCGGTTTTTAGTTCGAAGTCCGCAGGTTCGCCACCCTTCCAAATGACAAAAGTGTTCTTTTTTAACAATGTCTCCGAGGTGATTTCTCCGACCAAGATACCATTCTCGACACGCCAGTAAGTCGAATCACCATCCCAACCGTTCAAGGTTTCTCCATCGAAAATGGATTCGAAGCCATCAGCACTAACAACTTCTTCAACGACTTCTTCAGTTATCTTTTCATGCTGTTTTTCCTTACAGGCATAAACAATAAAGAGTGAAATAAAAGCCATTAGAATGGATGGCCAATTTATTTTCGAACGGATTTTTTTAGCTTGCAATAGGAATGGGAATATGGATTAGCCTAAAGGTTCTGATTTTAGCTTACAATTCCAAACCAAAAGTTTTAAATTTGAGAGGGTTACAATTGAGAGCCGGGGTTTTCAAATTAATGAATCGAATACTCTGTGAAATAACCCGCATCGCAAACTATTACACAGAGTTGCACAGAGAAAAAACGCAGAGAACCACAGAGAAAAACCAAATAACTAGTGCCAAGTCAAGCTGAAATGTCGGGTAAGGCAATCGTGGATTTTGTGCCAGGCCAAGGCAAAAAATCATTGCATAGCCGTAGCTACGGAATTATTTTTAACGAAGGCATGGCGCAAAAGACGCATTGGGTTATCCGAATGTTTTGGCTTGACTTGACACTAGAGATTACCGTCGAAATTTATCCTGAGCGGAGACGCAGGGCGGGAATGGCAAAAAAAAGTCAATTATGAAAATAGCAATGTTGGGGTCGGGCTTTATTGCTCGTTTTTATGCCGAATCGTTACACGCACAAAGAAGAACAGACCGAATTATAACGGTATATTCAAGAAGTCTGGAAAACGCCAAACGTTTTGCCGATGACTACAAACTTCAGCATCATACCGATTCCATGACGCAAGCAATCAACCTTGCCGAGGTCGATGTGGTTTTGATTGCCTTGCCCAATCATTTGCACGAATCGGCTGTAGTGGAATGTGCAAAGGCGAAAAAACATGTGATCTGCACAAAACCTTTAGGCAGAAATGCCAAAGAGGCGAAACGCATGCTCGATATGGTCGAGGAAGCAGGAATCTTTGGTGGCTATCTCGAAGATCTTTGCTACACTCCGAAATTTTTGAAATCTTTGGAAAATATTAAACAAGGCAGTATCGGGAGGGTCCTTTGGGCGAAATCCCGCGAGACACATCCTGGCCCACATAGTGATTGGTTTTGGGATAAAGAAAAATCGGGCGGTGGGGCCATTATCGATCTAGGCTGTCATTGCGTCGAAATCAGCAGAAACTTTATCGGCAAGAACGTAAAGCCTTTAGAAGTAATGTGCTGGGCGGATACGCAAGTGCACCCCATTGATGCAGAAGATCATGCCATTGGCCTGGTCAAATATGCGAATGGAGCTATCGGACAATTTGAAGTAAGCTGGGCATTTCGCGGGGGAATGGATCTTCGCGATGAGGTCATGGGCACTGAAGGCACTATTTGGGTCAATAGCTTCTTACGCACCGGTTTTGAAATGTTTACGACAGGAAAGGGAGATGGCTATGTAGCTGAAAAAGCCGAGGTAAACAAAGGTTGGCTGTTTCCTGTTGGCGATGAATCTCACGAGTTGGGTTACCCACATATGTTTACCGATATGTTCACGGCCATTGAAGAAAACCGGGAAGCCCAAGAAACATTTTATGACGGTTATGTGGTCAACGCCATTTTAGATGCCGCCTATAAATCGGCCGAAACCAAATTATGGGAACCCGTTATTTTGGAAGATTGGCGGGGCGACGATGTAGATTCCTCGAAAAAGGATTTTGCTTCATACGATGATGAATATTATTTAATAAAGGAAGAAATCTTGCCCAATGGAGATATCAAACTGATTTTAAAACATAAGATTTCCGGAGAGGTCATCCAAAAAACGACGACTTAAGATTTCAATTTTTCAATCGTCTGATCACTCTCAGGGCTTACCCAATCTGATTTCGGGTTTTCACCAAATCCTTTTAAACCAGAATTAGGGATAGCATCTGCGCCAATTTTTTCCAAAGGGGTATAGCTGGCATGTTGTGATTCTTTATAGGGATTATTGCGCGCCGCATTATAACAACAAATCAGTGACCAACGGGCATGGTCCGATTTATTTTGATCGGATCGGTGAAGAATATTACAATCGAAGAACATCGCATCTCCGGGTTCCATTTCGCAATGCACCAACTTAAATTTTTCCTTTGCCACATTTACCCGTTCCATATCGGCACCGGCCTGATCCCCGGTCAATGAATGATCGACCCGGCCCATGGTATGAGATTCCTGAAGTACCTGTAAACATCCGTTTTCTTTTGTGGCCTTGTCCACTGCAATGGTCACACTTGTTAGCAATGGCCGCAACAATCCGAAATTGTACCAATAGCCATAATCTTGATGCCACGTCCAAGCACCGCCAACTTTTGCATCCTTTAAAATCATTTTTGAATGATAGTGATATACTTCACCTTCCAGTAATTCTTCCGCCACGTTCACGATGCGTTCGCTTCGGGCAAACGCTCCATAGATATTATCGCCAGGGTGGTTCCAAATAGATAGGCGAACGGTACCACCTTCCCCGTCATCACGACCGTAAGAGCGATTATCCAATTCTCGATCGGCCATTACGGCTTTTTTGAGCATTCCGATTTCTTCTTCGTCAAACAGATTTTTAAGTAAGAGATGGCCATCTTTTTTATAGGCTTTCATCTGTTTTTTAGTCAAGGTCATGAACATATGATTTTACTAGATAGGATTAAAGTACAAAATTTTACAAAAGGGTGAATTCTCTGCAATCTCAAGAAATTGGGACGATAGGGTTTGTTGAGGTGCTGTCTAGATCCAATGCCAATGCTAAAAAGGTACATTCATACTTGATTTTACTCAATTGATACAGTTTGGTTTTCTTCCAATTAAAAAGAACATTATTTTTAAAGAAATATCCTACATGTACTTTATTTAAAAAAATGGCTTATGGCAACTCGATTTATTAACAAAAAAACGGCCCGGTTATATAGCAATACAACTGGTGGCGCATATGAACAGATTCTGATCTATGGTGAAGAAGTACAAACTGTTGGCCGTGCGGTAGATGGAAGAATAAAAGCCACTTATCGTAATAAATATGAAGGGTTTGTAAAGGTTGCCGAGTTAATGAACAAAGGCGAACTTGAGATTTATTTTATCGATGTGGGTCAGGGTGATGCCGCTTTGGTGATTACGCCGAACCGCAAGAAAATTCTAGTCGACGGGGGGAGCAATGAGCAGACCAAAGGTTTTTTACAATGGAAATATCAACTAGCGGATTTGACCGCACCCAATTTGATTATCGATCTTTTGGTATTGAGTCATGCTGATGGTGATCATCTCAAAGGCTTGCTAGATATTCTTGAGCATCCGAAGATCGAGGTACGTCAAATCATTCACAACGGAATCGGACTTTTTAACGGGATGGACAAAAAATCTGGGGACCTAAGTGCAGACGGCAAGTTTTTGACAACCTATCATTCACAATCGGCCGAACTCCAAAATTTGCAACTGCGCAATCCGTTTGATGATTGGATCGAATTGATAAATCAAAAAAATATTCCCTATACAGCTGTGAGCCATGAAACAGGGTTTTTAGATGTGGGTGATCCAGAAGTGACCATGGAAATTCTAGGTCCGGTTATCGAAAAAAATCAAAACGGAGAACCTCATTTGAAATGGTTCAAGGACCACGCTCATACGATCAATGGACATTCCGTAGTCTTTAGTCTGCAATACGATAACGTTCGCATATTATTTTCTGGGGACGTAAATATCGAGGGCAGCAAACATCTTTTAGAACATCCTGGAACCACCCAAAAATTAAGGGCCCATATACTTAAAACTCCGCACCATGGAAGTCATGAATTTCACTATCCGTTTTTCGAAGCCGTTCGTCCACAGATTTCCGCGGTGTCTTCAGGAGATTCACCAGATCATGGCCACCCTAGGGCAAACTTTATTGGCGCGATAGGTTTGGCATCTCGCTCTAAAGCTCCTCTTGTTTTTTCAACGGAGATAGCAAGTACCTTTACTGATGTCAATGAAATTGATTTAAGTGAAATAGTGCCTGATGGATCCTTGAGTGTAGCGGATATCATTGGTGCGCGATTGTTCAAAAAGCGTCTTCACGGTATGATCAACGTCCGTACTGATGGCAAAGAATTATACGGAATGAGAAGAGTTACTGCATGGTACTGGTGGGAATCATATGGACCGATTTCGGCCGAGGAATTCCCTTCTATATTTTAAATTACGATTATCTATATTTTATCATTGTTGTCCGGTAAAAGATATAAGACCGCTTCGCTGTTAGAATAAAGAACGAAGACCCTCCAAAGGCGGGCGGGCGCGACTGTAACAAACTGATAACCTGCTTGGTAGAGATATGTAAATTTTACGTCTTATAATTTTCATTACATTATCCATAAGCAAGGTGTCTTATTTTAAAAACCCTTTAAACTTAACAATAGCAGGGCTTTAAATAGATTTAGATAATTTTAATCGGACAACAATAATATTTTATAGAGGTCAGTAGATAAGTTCATAGTGCCAATTCAACAAAAATGGTGGTTTGGTGGGTCCTCCCCTTTTTCAAGGGGAGGTGTCCGCCTAAGGCGGACGGAGGGGTCTCTTCGGGAATTCGATAACTCTCGGGAATTGTAGAAACTAACATAGCGGGCTAAAAAAGATAATTTTAAGCTATGTAACTTACTACTGACCTCTATTCTTTTATTATCAACGAACCGGACGGCGCAATAACCAGGGGTACTTCCTTTCCAAAATAAGTATCTTTAAAGGATGCAGGAATTTCATAGAAATGTTTCCATTAGCGGGTCGGAAGAATTTACAGGAATCGACTTAAAGGAGCCGATTCGCGTAGCCGCGGGAGCCTTGGGAGTGAAGGAGGCTTTGCGGCATAGTTTTAAAGAAATGGGAATCGTTCGTTCGATGCGAGCACTGCTCGAGATGAACCAGAAAGACGGTTTTGATTGCCCGAGCTGTGCTTGGCCCGACTCCGAACATCCTTCCAAGTTGGGGGAATACTGTGAAAACGGTGCAAAGGCATTGGCCGATGAGGCCACCATCAAAAAAGTGGATGCCGATTTCTTCAAAAAATATTCCGTAGAAAAACTTTCTCTACTGACCGATTACCAATTGAACAAATTTGGCCGATTGGTAGAACCGATGGTACTTCGACCGGGAAGTATACACTATGAACCTATCGAATGGCAAGAAGCTTTCGATTTGATTTCGTCGGAATTGCGCAAACTTGATTCACCTGATGAAGCTATTTTTTATACCTCTGGAAGGTCGAGTAACGAGGCCGCTTTTTTATATGGAATGTTCGCTCGCGCCTTCGGAACGAACAACATGCCCGATTGTTCCAATATGTGTCACGAGTCGAGTGGAGTAGCATTGGGTGAAACTCTGGGTATCGGGAAGGGTTCCGTAAAATTGGAAGACCTTTATAAAGCCGAGGTGATTATCGTGGCTGGGCAAAACCCTGGCACCAATCACCCTAGAATGCTTTCGGCCCTTGAAAAATGTAAAAAGAATGGCGGCAAGGTCATCAGCATAAATCCACTTGAGGAAACCGGACTAGTAAATTTCAAAAATCCACAGCACTTAAAAGGATGGATTTCGGGGGAGGATATGGCAGATCTACATCTCGCTGTAAACATCAATCAAGACATTCCGTTGGTCAAATTGATTCTGAAAAAGTTGGCAGTCTTAGACAAAAAAGAGAGAACCGTTTTCGATCATGAATTTATAGAAACCTATACCCAAGGCTATGAAAAGCTACTTGCAGATTTTGATAATTATGATGAAGATGAATTGCTGTGCTTGAGCGGTGTCGGTTTAGAAAAAATCGAGGAGGCGGTTTCATTTTTGGCCAATAAATCAAAAATCATCGTTTGTTGGGCCATGGGTCTTACCCAGCACAAAAACGGAGTGGAGAATATTCGTGAATATGTAAATCTATTATTGCTGAAAGGCGCCATCGGAAAACCCAATGCGGGCACTTGCCCTGTACGCGGGCACAGTAACGTACAAGGTGATCGCAGTGTGGGCATTATGCATTTTGTTGACGAAGCGTTAAATAAGAGAATCGAAAAACATCTAGGTTTTAAGCCTCCCGGCAAAGAAGGTTACGATACTGTCGGTGCTATGAAAGCCATGCATGACGAAAAGGCAAAAGTTTTTATGTGTCTTGGCGGTAATTTTTTAATGGCAGCATCCGATACGGAGTATACCGCCAAAGCTTTACAACGATGTGATTTAACGGTTCAGGTCAGTACAAAGTTGAACCGCACTCATTTGGTTACCGGCAAGACGGCATTGATTTTGCCAACGGTCGGCCGTTCTGAAAAGGACATGAAAAATGGGCAACAACGATACTTCACGGTAGAGAATAGTATGGGACGGGTTACACAATCAAAAGGATTATTAAAACCTGCTTCGGAAAAAATAATGAGCGAACCAGAACTAATAGCCCAGCTAGCTGATACTTATTTCAAGGGAGAACATTCAATGGACTGGAAGGTCTTGGGAGAAGACTACAATTTGATTCGACAGTACATCGATAAAGTTGCCAAAGGTTTTGAAAAAACAGAAGAGCGTTCAAAAGGTCCCGGTTACTATTTGCCCAACAATGTTCGCGAGCTTGATTTCAGTAAGCTTCCGAACGGTAAGGCCCAGATTACGATAAACAATTTGCCAAATCATGATTTGAAGGAAGATGAATTTATGTTGATGACCATCCGGTCGCACGATCAGTTTAATACGACCATTTATGGACTTGATGATCGGTACCGGGGAGTCTATAATGAAAGAAGGGTGCTGTTCATGAACTCCGAAGACATGGAATCACTGAATATGAAAAAGTTGGATGTCGTAAATATCCGCAGCAACTATGATGGCCAAATCCGAACAGCAAAAAAATTCCTTGTGATTCCTTACAATATTCCAAAAGGAAATCTAGCCGCCTATTTTCCCGAGACCAATGTTTTGGTGCCGTACAATCATTTTGCTGAAAAAAGCAAAACCCCGATTAGCAAATCGATCAAGGTTACTGTAAAAAAGGCATCTGTATAGAAGTGAAAGGGTTCCCTCTTTCGCGGGAATGAAAAGAAAATTTAAATTATAGGGATTTCCTCCTTCGAGGAAATGACATTGAATTGTGAGTTGGACAGATTCCTGCCTGCTCGGGAATGACAACTAAAAATTCTTATATACTAAAAAGAGCCCTATCGGTTTCGACAGGACTCTTTTACGAGAACACTATATGAAAATGAAAAAATTTACTTCGTTTTTATTACATGGTAAACTTACGTCGTGAAGTTGAAGCGATAAAAAAAATGATGTGAACCTATCAAATTCTGTGGTCAAATGGGTGTTTTTTGTTTTTTAAGGCTCTTTTTAAGCAAAAACAAGCTTTTACAAATACTTAGAAGTATAATTTGTACGTTCTATTAAGAGAGGACCGGCCAAAAAATTATGAAGCGAATAACCGCGATACTACTTTTGTTTATTGTCATTGCATCCTGTACCAAGGACAATGACGATGTAATCAATACCGAATTGGAAGGAAAATGGACATTGACCAATGTTTCATGCTTCTGTGGGTTTGGCGAAAACCCCGATTTCAGCACCCATAAAATAACTTTTGAGGGCAGTACGTTGAATATCGAAAATTCTGGGGAGAATCAGTTCTTGACCAATGCCGCTGGTTCCTATACTGTAGATGGCAATATGATTACTCTCAAAGACGGGGCGCAATATACGTATGTCATAAAAGGTGATACGCTCGAACTTACTTTTGTAGACAATCCTCAAATAGCGGATGACGAAATATTTCTTCAGTACATCAAAAATTGAGTGATCAAGTCTTAGAGCCTGTTTTGAAATATCTCGATTATTTTCTCCCGCCCGTACCGTTCGGGCGGGTATACCCTCTTTTTGCGCATAACTTCGTTAAAATTTTAAACCGTAGCGATGCTATGCTTGAAAATTTTGCCTCGTTCTGCATCAAAAATAG
>QIJL01000437.1 GCA_003232435.1 Flavobacteriales bacterium
GGCATCGAGTTGTCGTAATTTCTTTTGTAATCCGTCAAGGTCATCCAAATAAAACCCACTATCTGCGTGGCCACTTTTTTTGATGAGGTCGTCGACCATATAAATAAGCGAAGAACCTTCACGTTCAAGATATGATGGAAGTAAGGCCAAAACACAATAGTCAGAAATTGGCGCATAGAAATATTCAAAAGCCGTCAAATAACTTTCTTGATAGAGCAGAATGTCTTTTACAAAATGTTTGCTGGTTTCCGAACCGCTCGTCCCACTACTTGTAAAAGTGATTTCTGGCTTTGAATTTTCGATAATCACCTGTTTAGACTTGAAAAAAGAGATCGGTAAAAAAGGAATTTCATCCAACTTCCGTACAGATACTTCCGAACAGTTTAAATGGCAACAAAACTCATAATAGGTTGAATTGTTCCGATATTGATATCTGAAAGTCTCAAGTGCAAGAGATTCAAACTCGGCAGACGACTTGATTTTAAATATGTCATTTTGTTTTATCGACATCCTAAAATAAACAAAGATAGCGATAAGCGAAGGCGATTTAAACAAAAAGTCCTGCTCTAAAGAATTAGAACAGGACAAAAGTATTTGTTGAGTATGAGTGTTTATTTAACGACCAATTTTCTGGCAATGGTCTTATTTTCTTCAGTGACTTGCATCACATAAACCCCTGAAGCCAATTGTGCGATCGAAAGGGTTTTGGTCAATATTCTGTCTTGAAGCAACACCTCGCCGAAGACATCATAAATCACAATGGTCTTAGGTGCATTCTTCTGTGTGGTAATATAAACCACATCATCAACTGCCGGATTAGGGTACAATTTAAATCCTGCGATTTCATCACTGTCGGAAGGCTGTAGGGTCGCTATTTCTTGAGCAGACATAGCAAGGGAGAACACCAAAAGCAGTGCAGTGTAGATTAATTTCATTTAGTATCGATTTGGGATCAACAGCGTAAAGATAATGAAAGGGTTTCCCTACGAATAATAATTGTTGTGAAATTCGATGAAATGTAGGTAAATAAAGAGAGAATGACCGTTCATCCGTTTTTTTTGCCGATTATCGACAGCGAAAAAATGAAAAAAATAGAAAAATCCGATGAAAGGTAACTACTTAACTATCAGTTTTCTGGTGGCCATTTTGTTGTTCTGATAGACACGAAGAATATAGACTCCGGCATCAAGATCGGTAAGGCTTAGTTCCTTGCCCAAAATAGTAGCCTCAAGTACTTGCGTACCCAAAACATCATAAATCAATATTTTCTTTGGGGCAGTATTAGTGGTACTAATATAAACCTTTCCGTTGGTTGCAGGATTGGGATAAAGTTTAAACCCATCAATATCGCGATTAGCTTGCGAATCTTGTCCGAAAGCCATAGAGATGCAAAAAAAAGTAATGACGAGGTAAAGTTGCTTCATATGGGGTCAATAACAAAAAATATACCACAAATATATAAAATCTTCGCGGGGATTCCTCTTTTAAACGCTGTGTTTTGGAAGATATTCGACGAAATGCATTATAAAATGTTTAAGAACCTAACGCAAGAATTATAAAATTTATTTTCTAAACATATAAATATTATCATTGTTGTCCGGTAAACTTTATTAAAGCTTTAGACAATGCCTGTAATCGTTAATCATTAATGCCGGATCGAAACTCGACACCTTGCTTTTGAGACCTTATATACAACCTTCAGGGGTAGCTAGGAAATTACATGGTAGAGCTATCGATTTTCAAATAGCTGCAATTTAGTCTTACGTCTTATATCTAGTAGCGCAGCGGTCTTATGTCTTTAATCGGACAGTGCTGAAATATTATAGTGAAACTCGATTTTAAGAAGTCCGCCCAAGGCCGACGAACTGAAAATTGTTAGTTGAACCTGCCTGCAGGCTAATCCCGCTATTTCAGCGAGATCTTGGTTAATACCTCGACCTTCTAGGTCGATTCCTGTTATTGGGTTTATTCCGCCAATTGGCGGATGAGGTTTAATACCTTTTATTTGAAAGCCCTATAATAATTTATGTGAAATCAGTTTTGTTAATGCTAAGGATTTGTGTATATAATGTTACCGAAACATTGCTATCTTAGATACGGGCAATGAACTCGTTTAAACTTTTTCAATTGGCTGAAAAATTGCCCTTTTGCGCCCGCTTTTTGCCCTTTTTTCGTCCCGTAGCGATGCTATGCAACTCAAAAACGCCTTCAACCGGACCCAAAATGGCTAATTTTCGCCTCAATCCAAAAAGTTTAAACGAGTTCAATACCTTTATTGCGATTAGCACTATATTTATACGAGAGTGATTTATCCATTGCCGCAACAAATCAAAAAGAGTGAAAAAAAAGGACATTAAAATACTTTTGGTAGATGATGAACCGGATATTTTAGAAATTGTCAGCTACAATCTTAAGGCCGAGGGTTATCGGGTTTTCACCGCTAAAAATGGTCGAGAAGGTGTTGCCCAGGCCAAAAAAAAGAGACCTCACCTTGTAATTTTAGATGTTATGATGCCAGAGATGGACGGCATAGAGGCTTGTGAGCAAATGCGCACTACCCCAAGTCTTGAAAATACCATAATAACTTTTTTAACTGCCCGGGGCGAAGATTATTCTCAAGTTGCGGGTTTTGAAGCCGGGGCCGATGATTATATCACCAAGCCCATAAAGCCAAAGGTTCTGGTAAGCAAGGTCAAAGCTCTTCTTAGAAGACTTAAGGAAGATGGCACCGAAGCCGAGGACATTTTCAAAGTAGGTGATATTGTAATTAATAGAGAAGAGTATAAGGTCATTAACAAGGGAGTTGAGATCGTATTGCCCAGAAAAGAATTTGAACTTTTGGCGTTGCTCACCTCAAAACCCAACAAGGTATTTAGAAGAGAAGTGATTCTTGACAAGGTTTGGGGAAATGAAGTTGTAGTGGGCGGGCGCACCATTGATGTGCATATTCGAAAACTGCGTGAAAAAATAGGAGAAGACCATTTTAAGACCGTAAAAGGTGTCGGGTATAAGTTTGTTCTTTAAAAAATCAATTTTAATCTATTGCGATTTTTCTAATTCTGAAATGCATGCCGTTTATCCTGAACGTTTTAAAATAGATTTCTTAGCTATCTTTATTGCGGAATTGCCCCGACCTTCTTAGATCAACCACAATTCGACCATAAAGTAAACTACCTCAGGGCAAGCCCACGAGGCATTAAAAAGAACTAATCTTTATATTTCGACGCAAACGTCGGGGTATTAAACCCACTGGTGGGAATAAATACTGAACATGGCCACCAAATTAAAAAGGTCATATCGATTTGCCTTACGCGCATCTTTGTTGATCGCTACATTCTGTGCAGTGATTTTTATTGCTGAGATGTATTACTACGGCCAATTTAATTGGCCGATGTTAGCCTTGATCTTGGTTTTGATATTTGTGGGAAGCGCTACTATTATTCAGGTTGGGATTGAAAAGTATATCTATAGGAGGATAAAACAGATCTACGATGACGTTGCCTTGTTGGAATCTTCATCGTTGACGTCTGATTCGGTAACAACGGATATGAAAACGTTGACCGAGGAAATCGAAAAATTTGCAGCCGACAAGAAAATAGAGATCGACACTTTAAAAATCCGGGAGGCCTACCGAAAAGATTTTCTTGGTAATGTATCGCATGAACTGAAGACGCCTTTATTTACCGTGCAGGGTTATATTGAAACGCTACTTGATGGAGCTCTTGACGATAAGAATGTCCGCAAAAAATATCTGCAACGTGCAAACAAAGGTGTAGAACGGTTGATTTACATTGTCAAAGACCTCGATTTGATCACCAAATTGGAAGTTGGGGATCTGAACCTCGAACACCAAGATTTTAATATTATCGAACTGATACAAAATGTTTTCGACTTGTTGGAGATGAAAGCTTCGAAAAAAAAGCTGGTCCTTACTTTCGATATGGACTATGAAGAACCGATTTATGTGCACGCCGATCGAGAAAAAATACAGCAGGTACTTATGAACCTGTTGGTAAATTCCATCAAATATGGCAACAAAGACGGTACGACCGAAGTAAGTGTAGAGAACTTGATCAAGAACAAGGTAATCGTACGTGTAACCGATAACGGTGAGGGAATAGATGAACAATACCTGCCCCGTCTATTTGAGCGATTTTTCAGGGTCGACCAGAGCGGTAATAGAAAAGAGGGTGGCTCAGGTCTTGGGCTGGCCATTGTCAAACATATCATAGAGGCGCATGGCGAAAAAATCTATGTAGAGAGTGTTTTGGGCGCAGGTTCTGAGTTTTCCTTTACATTGGAAAAGGCTACCAAGGCCCTCACTTCTGTTAGTTGAAATCCCCTGTTTCCGAAGGTAGATTCCTATTTGCTAAAGATTTCCCCTAAATTTGCTTTATGTAAATTTTCTGTGTTCAGTGGGAAGCAAAAACAAGTTAAAACGGTTTAAAGAAAACGAGGGGTTTGACAATGTCATTCAACCAAAAAGGGAAGCCCTTTCCAGCGAAAAGTTCGAGTTAAGGGGAAGGTGGAACGAACATTTTAAAAATGATAACCCAATAGTCCTTGAATTAGGTTGTGGTAAAGGAGAATATACCGTTGGGCTGGCCAGACAAAATGGCGACAAAAATTTTATAGGAATAGATATCAAGGGAGCTAGGTTGTGGAGGGGTGCAAAAACCGCTTTGGAAGAAGATTTGACCAACGTCGCTTTCTTAAGGACCCAGATCGAATTGATCGATGTTCTTTTTGAGGAGAACGAAGTATCCGAGATATGGATAACCTTCCCTGATCCTCAGATAAAGTACAAACGAATGAAACACCGGATGACCAATCAGGAATTCCTGAAAAAATATAAATATATTTTAAAGAAAGATGGTCTTGTGCATCTCAAGACCGACAGTGAATTTATGCACGGCTATACCTTAGGCCTGTTACAAGGCCTTGACCTGGATATTATTTACGCCAATCACGATGTATATAAAAACGAAGGCAGCCCCAAGGAAGTTCTGGAAATACAGACATTCTATGAAAAGCAGTACCTTGAACAAAACAAACCTATAACCTATATCCAGTTTCGGATACCTAGCTAATGGCCCATTTGCTCATTCTTTTCTTTGCTACATACTCCGCAGCCTTTATGGCAACGGTTCCTCCTGGTTTATTGAATATGAACGCGGCCAAGGTTAGCGTTAAAAAAGGAAAATTGAACGGCATCGTTTTTAGCTTGGGGGTATCTAGCACGATTATGATCCAGGCTTTTATCGCTGTTTGGATATCCAAATTTTTGCACAATAATCCAGAAGTATCTGAATGGCTTTTGAAAATAGCGGTTTTGGTTTTTACCGGTTTGGCGATTTATTTTTTTGTTGCTGCTATAAGAAACAAACAAGAAGAGGTTCGGTTGGTCAAGGTCAGTAAAAAGAATAGCTTTTTTAAAGGGATGGGTCTCGCCACTTTGAATTTGTTGACCATACCCTACTACAGTGGCCTGAACGTTATGTGGAATACCACCGGATGGATAAAATTTCAAATTTGGGATATTTTGACTTTCGTTTTGGCAGCAGGCTGTGGAACTTTTACCGTGCTTTATATGTATACGGTATACTTCAATAAACTGGAAGCCAGGACCCAAGGATTTTCAAAAAACTCCAACTATATTTTAAGTATTTTGATGGCAGTGCTGCTGATAATCACCTTAGTTAGAATCTTCAAATAAGACGATGAACCCTGAAAATAAGAACTTCTTTCAAAAAGTTTACCAGGTGGCTATGCAAATACCTTATGGTAAGGTAACTTCGTATGGGGCGATTGCAAAATATCTGGGTGCGGCGAGAAGTGCTCGAATGGTAGGTTGGGCAATGAACGGAGCGGGAAGTATGGAAGCTGTTCCAGCTCACCGTGTTGTGAACAAGATCGGACTTTTAACAGGGAAACACCATTTTGACGGTACTAATTTGATGCAGCAACTCTTGGAAAACGAGGGCATCAAGGTGGTCGACAATCAAATAATCGATTTTGAAAAACATTTTTGGGACCCTTTTAAAGAGCTATAGACCTGTCAGGTTTTAAAAACCTGACAGGTCTCAACAACCCATACCATATTTCAATCAGAACCCTTTAGCTTCTCGCCCCTAAGCCCTATCTTTGTTGTTTAGAATGAATATATATAATGAAGATCGAAAAGAAAGCCGTTTTAAGGGCACTTGAAAACATTACGGTACCGGGCGGGGGCCAGAATATGGTGGAAAGCGGTGCGGTCAAAAATATCCAGATATTCGGGGATGAGGTCGAGATTGACATAACCATCAACAACCCTAGTTTACAAGCCCGAAAAAAGACCGAGGTCGAGATACTGAAAATCATCCATAAGGAAGTCTATGAAAAGGCGAAGATCAAGATCAATATCAAAATAGATGCGCCCGCCAAACCGAAGACCAACGAAATCAAAGGGAAACCCATTCCCGGAATTCAAAATATTATTGCTGTTGCCTCTGGTAAAGGAGGGGTAGGCAAATCTACGGTAACGGCAAACTTGGCCGTTACCCTGGCAAAAATGGGTTTTAAAGTGGGGCTTTTAGATGCCGATATCTATGGTCCTTCAATGCCGATCATGTTCGATGTGGCCCATGAAAAGCCTTTGGCAGTTAATGTCGATGGAAAGTCAAAAATGAAACCTGTTGAGAATTATGGTGTAAAACTCCTTTCAATCGGATTTTTCACCCAACCGAATCAGGCAGTAATTTGGAGAGGTCCTATGGCATCAAAAGCCTTGAACCAGATGATTTTTGACGCCCATTGGGGCGAAATCGATTTTATGTTATTGGATTTACCACCCGGAACGGGAGATATCCACTTGAGCATTATGCAGGCAATGCCGGTAACAGGTGCCGTAATAGTAAGTACGCCCCAAGAAGTCGCCTTGGCCGACGCCAAAAAGGGAGTGGCGATGTTCCAGCAAGATTCCATCAACGTGCCCGTATTGGGCATTGTAGAGAATATGGCGTATTTTACACCTGAGGAACTGCCAGAGAACAAATATTATATCTTTGGAAAAGAAGGAGCAAAACATTTGGCCGAGGATTTGAAAGTACCCTTTCTAGGAGAGATTCCTTTGGTGCAGAGTATTCGTGAAGCGGGTGATGTAGGAAGACCGGCGGCACTGCAAACGGCCACCCCAATAGAGGAGGCATTTGAGGATCTGACCAAAAATGTGGTGCAAGAATTGGTCAACAGAAATAAAAGCCTTCCACCTACTGAAGCGATCAAGATAACAACAATGGCGGGCTGTTCTGCTGTAAAGAAGAAATAATGACACCTGAAGAATTAAAACAAAACGTTGAAAAGGCCTTGGAGGAAATCAGGCCGT
Organism: Flavobacteriales bacterium; assembly: GCA_003232435.1. Classification (GTDB taxonomy): domain Bacteria; phylum Bacteroidota; class Bacteroidia; order Flavobacteriales; family Flavobacteriaceae; genus Aurantibacter_A. The sequence continues at coordinate 7,367 of QIJL01000437.1, forward strand.
TTCTACAGAGCGATGGAGGCGATATTTCGCTGGTCTCTATCGATAATGAAAATTCCGTAAAGGTAAAGCTCGAAGGGGCTTGTGTTGGATGCACGGTCAATCAGATGACCTTGAAGAGCGGAGTTGAAATGACCATAAAAAAATATGCACCTCAAATCGAAGAGGTTATTA
>QIJL01000519.1 GCA_003232435.1 Flavobacteriales bacterium
TCGAGATGGTTTTGCTCGTATGGACATTTCCATCCACAAAAACCCCGGTATTTTCAAAAGGGGACAATTTCGCATTTTTGTTGAAATTTAAGGATATCTCGACCAAACTTCCCTCAATTTCGAACGTTTTAGGTGTTTTTTCGACATTTTTGACCGAAAAAGCAGAAGCAATGGCTCCTGTTTTGTGAATCCATTCGGTTTTATCTGCTTTTTTTAAGGCTTTGTATATCGTCGTAGACTTGTGATACCCCAAAAAGAAAATACGTCTTCGTCGCTGAGGCATTCCATATTCGGCGGCGTTGATGATTCGCCACTCGACGGCATAACCCAATTCATCTAAACTCTTGAGCATAATGGCAAAGTCTCGTCCCCGCTGATTTGATGGGGACTTCAAGAGGCGATCCACGTTTTCCAAAAAGAGATATTTTGGCGGATTCTTCTTTTCGGAAAGTATGCGGTGGATGCTCCACCACAGAACTCCCTTTTTACCAATGAGTCCCTTGGAATTCTGCAATGTGGTCGCCACGGAATAATCTTGACAAGGAAATCCGCCAACCAAAATATCCGCATCTGGAATTTCGGAGGTCGGCACCTCTGAAATATCTGCATTACTGTGATTTTGGTTACCGAATCTTGCTTCGTAGACCATAGAAGCGTGCTGAGCCTTGGTCGATGGCTCCCATTGATTGCTCCATACAACTTCATAATGACCGGTTTTTTCGAGCCCTAGGCGAAAACCGCCTACCCCCGCAAAAAGTTCTAAGACCCTCATTTTTTTCATTGAAGACGAATTTATGAAAAATAGTTATTGTTGTCCGATTAAAATTATCTAAATCTATTTAAAGCCTTGCTATTGTTAAGCTTAAAAGGTTTTTAAAATAAGACACCTTGCTTTTTGATAATGTAATTAAAATTATAAGATGTAAAATTTACGCATCAATACTAAGTAGGTTATCAGTTAGTTACAGTCGAGTCTTTATTCTAACAGCGAAGCGGTCTTATATCTTTTACCGGACAACAATGAAAAATAGTTCCTTTGACGAAGAAATACCGTCACTTCAAACGGAGTCGAGAAGCGAGCATTGTTTTAATTGATTATTTTTACAAAAACTTTTTTCATGAAAGTTCTATTCAGGGGCTGCACCGTTTTTCTACTGACCGCCCTCCTTATTTCTTGTACCACGGAAACAAAGGAAGAAAACCCATTTCAAGAACATATCGCGGCTATAGAATCAGAATTTGCCCCAGACAAACGAATAGCATTGTTCAATGTGAAGGCAGTTAAAAACAACGACGATTATATTTTACGAGGAGAAAGTGATATGAAAGATGCGATCAACACTCTCAAAGAGAAATTGTCGGCTAAAAACATGGATTTTATCGATAGCATTCAACTTTTGCCTTCTCCAGACCTTAATGGACAAACACAGGCCATAGTGAATATTTCCGTGGCAAATCTCCGTAGTAATCCCAAACATTCGGCCGAATTGGCAACTCAGGCAACCCTTGGAACGCCGGTAAAAGTTCTAAAAAAGGAAGGTGGGTGGTATTACGTTCAAACTCCCGATAAATACTTGGCTTGGGTCGACGATGGGGGCATTACCCTGATGGACAGATCAAGGTTTGTACAATGGCAAGGCGCCGATAAGATTATTTATACGAACACCTACGGCAATTCGTATTTAGGTGAAAACGAGAAACAAACCGTATCGGACCTAGTTGCCGGAGATGTGCTTGAAATGGTGGAATATAAGGCAAGTCACTATATTGTTCGGTACCCAGATGGGCGGAAGGCTTTTGTGCCAAAAGATGAAGCTGAAGAATACGATACTTGGCTGAAAAAACTTGATCCGACGGTAGATGACCTTGTGGCTATATCAGAAACTTTGATGGGCGTTCCCTATCTGTGGGGCGGCACCTCGACCAAAGGAATGGATTGCAGCGGCTTTACGAAAACCATCTATTTCTTAAATGGAATGGTCATTCCCAGAGATGCGTCCCAACAGGTGCATACCGGAAAATCAATAGATTCGGTTCAAAACCTTGAAAACCTCCAAAAAGGAGACCTTTTATTTTTTGGTACTAAAGCGACCGATTCGACCAAAGAAAAAGTGGTCCACGTAGGCATGTGGATCGGCAACAATGAATTCATTCATGCCTCTAATATGGTGCGGATCAGCAGTATGGATCCTAATGCCGAAAATTTTGACGAATGGAACCGCAACCGATACCTAAGAACTAAAAGAATTCTAAAAGAACAAGGTGAGGCGTTGATTAATTTGGCCCAAACGCCCTTGTTCAAAGATTAATTGTCATTCCGACGCAGAAAGAATCCCATGAGTAGTCGCTCCATTCAAAAGATTCCTCCTGCGTCGGAATGACAAATGAAAAGTTCGGGCCACATATAATTTAATCGAAAAGAATTCCCCGATGCTCTGCCCGCCCCTGCCGGCCAGGCAAGAAAAACAGCCCATAACCCCGAAATTTCGGGGCTAATCACAGATTTTAAAACAGTCTCTAAGTCTTCCCAAAAACAACCTCCAAATGCCCTTCATCGGGCATGCGTTTTTTACTGAGCAGGCTCACAATAGTATAAGTGAGCATGGAAATGATAAACGCCGGAATTATTTCATGAATGTCCTTTAACACCTCATATTCAAACCGAAAAGCAAACCTCCAAATGATATTGACCAACATGCCGGCAATCATCGATGCCATGGCACCTAGGTCCGTTCCCCATTTCAAATAAAGCCCGCCAAAAATCGCAGGGAAGAAACTAGCGGCAAATACGGCTCCCGCAAAAGCCGTTAATTCAACAATTCCTGCCATGGGGAATAAAGTCATCACGAATACGAATAAACAGTAAATGGCCATAAACCATTTCGTTCTGGGGATGATTTTAAATTCCGGCATGGGTTTCGCCACATGCCAGATGTCTTTGACAAAGGCCGTTCCGATGATAATGATGACCGAGGCCAAAGAAGACATTCCCGCTGCAAAAAGCCCGGCGACACAGATGCCGCTTACGAATTTGTTGTCGAATTTATCCAACATAAACCCGATGACTTCGTCCGTATTGTTGATGAGGTAGGCTGCCTCATCGGCAGTCGCCATTCCGTGGACCAAAGCACCCAGGCCCATCACACACACTAGGGAGATTCCTAAAAACACAGGAGTCCATATCATGGCAAATCGCATACTTTTAGCATTGTCGATAGAATAGAATCGAATCAGATTTTTTGGCTCGGAAATTTGCTTCATTCCTATGGATAGGCCGATTCCCAAAATATAGAGAAAGGAAACGAGCTCTCCGAAAGTTACCAGGCCTGATTTTATAGGTTCTCCCGATTTGGTCAGATGATCTGTATTGCTGATGGCTTCCATGAGATTATCGGCCCCTCCAACAAACATAAACGGAATCGCCAGCATTAAAATAGCGACCCCGAACATAATGATGCCCTGAATGGCATCTGTCCAAAGCACACTATACATACCGCCCCAAATGGTATAGGCACAGGTAATCGCAATAATCGCAAAGGCACCATATTCATAGGGAATATCCAGCACCGAAGTCAGTACATGCGCACAACCTTTTGCAATGCCTATCATGTACCAAAGGGTGGCGAACAGAATAATAACCGCAGAAAGCACACGAATGCTTTTTGCCAAATTACTTTTGTACCGCAAGTGAAAATAATCGGGAATCGTAAACGATTTTAAACGTGCCGTCTGAAACCGCATTTTCGGCCCTAGCAATTGCCAAGAAATAATGCAAAAGATTGTCCATATCAGGGCCATCCATGCCCATGAGAGCCCATATTGGAATGATTTTCCGGCTTGACCGATATAGGTATTGGTGCTCGCCGAAGTCGAGAAAAACGCAAGTGAAATAACCCATCCGGGAATTTCACGCTTGGCGACATAATAGCCTTCGACACCCTGAGAGGCCTTCTTTTTAAAATACCACCCAATGTAAAGACACCCGCCTACATAGATTGCGGTCAGAATAAGCGTTACATAATGTTCGCCGAAATAGTCCATCAATGCTATGGGGTATGGTCGTTGTCATCAACGGTTATTTTTCGTCTAAGCACCAATACCGCATTGATTATAACCAAAACGATGATGCCGATATAGGGGAAGAGGGTTAGAAAATCCATGATTTTATAATTTAAAACTGTCGCTAGGCTTTACTTTCATGTACTGTTCAATTTATTCCCACCAGTGGGTTTAATCTGCCTGCCGGACCAGACAGGCTTGCGTCGAAATATAAAGATTAGTTCCTTTTAATGCTTCATGGGCTTACCCTGGGGCCTAATAATACCTTTTGCTTAGTCAAATATATGTTCTTCATAAGCCGCCCACCATTGTTCAATATCAATTTTTGGTTTTCGGCAAACATATAGTGGAATGCCATTTTCTTCTCCAATAGCATATTTATGGGTTATTATTTTAACAAGCTCCACTTTTTCAAAAACATATTCTACCGATGGTTTTTCGTTTCCAAGGCTAATCCAAACTTTCGCATCTTTATTGCGAAAGCCCCATTGCCAGAAACTTCCATGTCGGCTTATTGGGTCTGGGAGATTGTATTTTTTGCCCAATATCTTCAGCGCTCCTGCTTCGCCATAATTTTCGGCCCATAAAACACATTCCCCCCTTTCTTTGACACTTAGAGACTTGTAAACGCTATCTACTGATTTCACTTGTTCCTCCCAACCGAACATATCGGCGTAATCCCCGGTTAATTCTACTCGTCCATTTATCTCCTCCAAATTAGCATATTCAACATATTTTTCAATGGGTAGAATAGGGGTAAGTTCAGGGATAAATGGGATTGATGGGGTCAAAACCAAGCCTGCGACCAGATAAACCCAAATAGGCCTTTTACGAAGCAAAGATTCAATCTTAACCGACCCACTTGCAAATAGAACCGGGTAAATTGCAAATACATAATACGCTTTTGAATTAAGTGCCCACATCGCACAAAATATGACCAAAACCGCAATACCAATCGAGCGATATTTTTTTAAATTTCCCCCAATTAAGAAAGCGAACAACCCAATAAGGGAGATTATGAGCGTAAGGGGAAAACTGAGCTGGTCCAAACCAAATGCCATGGGATTTGTTTCGCCCAACTGATTTTCATTAAGAGCTTGCAAATGTCTCAGCAACGGGTAGTCATTTTGGATCTGCCATATGATGTTAGGCAAAAAAATGAGCAACGAAATTAAGGCTGAAGCATACAGCCACTTAGTTTTAAATAGGCTTCCTTTTTTATAGAAAAACAAACCAATAAAAAGGCCGAAAGCCCAAACAATTATGGTGTATTTGTTCATCAAACCTAGGCCTAAGGCAATTCCTAAGAGAATTAGAAATTTTTTGTCTTGAGAGTTCATGAACCTAATTAAAAGGTAAAACCCTAATGTCCAGAATAATTGGTCGAATGCCACGGGTTGGAAGAGGGTGTGATTGCGATAAAATGGTAGAAATGCGAGGATACAAATTCCAGAGAGTAAAATGGCTTTGGATTTTCCTCCTAGCTCCTTGGCCATTAAACAACATAAAATCAAAATACCAACGCCTGCTAACGTCGGAAATAGTCTAACGCCCAACAACGAATAATCAAAAAGCCAGTAAGATAATTTTCCGATTAATCCGATCAATGGAGGGAATTCCATAAATCCCCAATCTAAATGTTCACTAACGGATAAATGAAGCAATTCATCTCGGTGGAAGCCATAGTTTTTATTGCCAAACCACTGAATCAACAACTTTACAATTGACAGAATCATAACTACTGGCCAATATTTTTTCATTGGAAAATTTCAGGCACTGAACTGGTTTAAACTTTTTGTTTGGAACCGAACCCGCCTGCCGGCAGGTGTGATATTTGATTGAATCAAAACATTTTCTTTAATTCATTCTTCGTCACTTTCCCCAAAACGTTTCGGGGCAATTCTTTTCGGACAATATAATTTCGGGGGATTTTATAAGCGGGCAACTGCTCTTTTAGCCAACCGGTAATAAGCTCAAAATCTAGTTCTTCCTTTTTAGGAACAATACAGGCCGAAACCACTTCGCCCCATTCTTCATCAGGTAGTCCGACCACTGCGCAATCATCTACAAGTTCGTGTTTTCGCAGCACATCTTCGATTTCAAGAGCCGATATTTTGTAACCTCCCGATTTGATGATGTCAACACTATCTCGCCCGAGTATTTTATAAAGTCCGTTGTTCAACACACCAATATCGCCTGTTATAAACCACCCGTCTTCGGTAAATGCTTTTTGAGTGGCTTCCGGTTTTCGCCAATATTCTTTGAAAACACTTGGGCCTTTGATCTGAAATTCCCCAGGTTCATTTTCCCCAACGACATAATTATCCGAATCCACCAACTGCATTTCAACTCCCGGCAACGGCAATCCTACATGACCCGGTCTTCGTTGGCCCCGATAAGAATTGGACAGGCCCATGCCGATTTCGGTCATTCCGTAACGCTCTAGCAATGTTTGACTTGTGATTTCCTTCCATTTTTCAAGTACTGGAACGGGCAAGGCCGCCGAACCTGAAACCATCAATCGTAATTTCGATGCGGCTTCTGAAAGCACTTTTTGTTGTTCAGGAAGGACTTCCCCCCAATAGGAGATCAACTTATAATAAATGGTCGGCACGGCCATAAAAAGGGTCAATCGACCTGATTCGATTATCGACCACACTTTTTCCGCATCGAATTTTGGTAAAAATTCGCAGCAGGCACCGCTCCATAGTGCGCAACTCATAACGTTGATGATACCATGCACATGGTGCAAGGGCAAAATATTCAGAATATAATCGTCCTTTTCCCATTCCCAGGCATTTACCAAAGTCGTGATCTGCGCTTCGATATTGGCGTGCGTCGTGACTACTCCCTTGGGTTTGCTCGTCGTACCGCTGGTGTACAGAATCATGGCGCGGCGCGCGGAATCTATTTCCGGAAGTTCAGATGTACTCTCCTCGAGAATGGATTCCAAACCAACTACAGAAATTCCGATTATGGCCTCCAAAGGCTTTAAAAAACCAACATAGTCTGCATGCGCGATCACAATATCGGCCTGAGCATCCTCTAGAACATATTGAATCGAAGGCAATGGATGCAGATCACAAAGCGGAACAGCAATTCCACCGCCCGCCCAGATACCCCATTGTATTGCTGTATATTCAAAAGATGGTGGCACTAAAAACGCTATTCGAGCTTCGTTAAGGTCTGATTTTCCTTCCAATAGATTGGCGGCAATATTTTGGGAAGCCTGCAAAAGTTGCCTATAGGAATAGGAGTTTCCATGGGAAACTAAAGCGGTTCGGCCTTTGAAGTTTTTGGCCCTCTCTATAAGTTGGGTCATGAGTTATTTTTTTGTCATTCCGAGTGTAATGAACTCGTCTTGAGTTATTGTTTGGAACCGAGAATGAAGGCTTCCCGCCTGTACCGGAACGGGCAGGTTGTACTCTAATGAAGTCATTTTTTGGTTGCATCCGCCTCTGGCGGACGGAAGCTAAAAATGGCGAAATTAGGGTGCAAAATGCGAAATTCGCAGGTAAAATAATAACTCAAGACGAGTTCAATGCAATGAAACGAGGAATCTCATCATTCCAAGAGATTCCTCGTGCCTCGGGATGACAAAATCGGTTTTTTGACCATTGTTTGAGCGGGGAATTATAATTCCACGGTTTTGCCGGTTCTAAAGGATTCGTCTGCGGCCAAAACGATACGTAAACTATTTACCGCGTCCCGCAAATGATCGCCCAGATCCAAATCCTCGGTAATGGCCTTTAAAAAATATTCCTGTTCCAAAAGACAGAGTCCGTCATGATCGGGTTCGTCGGAAGTGTCTATTAGTTCATCTGATTTCATGAAATTTCCGTTTTCATCGAGTTTGCCGTGATGTAGTTTTAATGCCCCGGTTTTGGAATGGTCATCAACGTTATCGGAATCTCCTTTTGCCTCATCAACAATCGAAACACTTCCTTTTGGGCCTATAACATCCTTCACAAAAAAGGCGGTTTCGCTCATCATCGGCCCCCAGCCGGCTTCGTACCATCCAACAGAACCATCCTTAAAACGTACTTGTAACTGCCCATAATTATACATTTCGGCGTCGATCTCATCGGAAAGTCTGGCACCAATTGCACTAACGCTAACAGGAGTCGATTTCGTCATCAAACACATCACATCTACATAATGCACGCCACAATCAACAATAGGCGACATGCTGTTCATCAGCTGTTTGTGGGTATACCACATAGCACCGGAAGATTGCTGGTTGAGGTTCATTCGCATGACCAACGGCTTGCCCAGGGTTTGTGCCACTTCGACAAACTTCGCCCAAGCGGGATGGACCCTTAAAATATACCCTACGACCATTTTCTTGCCTTTCTCCTTTGCCAAATCGACCAAACTTTGAGCATCTTCGACGGTCAAGGCCAAGGGTTTTTCCACAAAAACATGAGCCTTCGCGTTCAGGGCAGTGCGAACATAATCCGCATGTGTATCAGGATAGGTATTAATAGAAACCGCATCAGGTTTTGTGACCGCCAAGGCAGTTTCATAATCCCCAAAAGTAGGATAGCCTCCCAATTCCTGTGATAATTTTTCCCTGCTTTCAGGTTTTCTACTTATGAGTCCGACAATTTCAAAGGCCTCCAATTGATGATAGGCACGGGCATGTGAAGTGCCCATATTACCACAGCCTACAACTAAGATTTTTATTTTATCCATTTATTACGAATGTTTATTATTCAAGCGCAAAAGCTACAATTTGATTTCCTTTTTCGGTTCCCAGTTTTTCTCCGCCACAGGCTATGGCAATAAATTGTTTGCCATTGACCTCATACATTGCCGGAGTCGCAAAAGCTGCCGCCGGCAATTTGTATTCCCAGAGTATTTCCCCGGTATGTTTATCGAATACCCGAAAATAGCCATCTCGAGTTGCCCCGATAAATAGCAGTCCGTTTTCGGTGACTACAGCCCCTCCATAGTTTTCAGTGCCTGTACCGACGCCCTGTTCGCCTAACTCAGGAGTATTTCCAAAGGGAATAGACCAAATATACTCTCCTGTATTTAAATCGATGGCATGCATCGTGCCCCAAGGCGGTGTTATGCCCGGCAACCCATTGCTATCGAGAAATTTGTTGTACCCGGTATGTTTGTAACCTTTCTTCCGGCTGTCGGGTCGAGCGGAGTCGAGATCCTCTTTTTCGGCTACATTCTGCTTTACTTCCTGGCCCCATAAAAAGTTCAGAAGCGCTTCTTTCTCATCGTCTTTTATCTGCGGAAAACCCGTCATCATACCATTTCCCTTCACAATGACATCTAAAACCTCATTTTTCTCTTTCCGTAGCTGTAGGTCTATCAAAGAAGGATAGCCACTTGCGGGCAACCCTTTGCGATCGGCTTGATGGCAGCTGACACAGTATTTTTGATAAGTTGCTTCGCCCATAGGACTGCCATTGATAACAGCGTCTTCTAGACTTACCTGCAGCTTCCAGGCCATCTCGTTCGAATTTACATAAATAATCCCATCTTCTGGATCTGCGGCGGCACCGCCCCATTCTGCCGCCCCATCATAGCCAGGAAATAAAAAGTTCGGGGTCAAGTTGGGCGGGGCATATTGCCTTTTATCCGCAGACTTAAAAAACGCCAATAACTCTTCTTTGTTTTGGGCAAACTGACTTATATCCGCCTCGGTCAAATTTTGGGACATTCGGGCAAATGGTTTTGGTTTTACGGGTATTGGTTGGGTAGGCCATGCTTTTTCGCCTTCTAAAGTAGAAGAGGGCACAGGTACTTCCTCAATGTCGAAAAGAGGTTTCCCGGTTATCCTATCAAAGACATATACATAACCCTGTTTGGTCACTTGGGCTACCGCGGGAATCTTTTTCCCATCTCGTTCGACCATCAAAAGATTTGGCGGTGCAGGTGGATCGCGATCCCAAAGATCATGATGGGTAAATTGAAAATGCCAAAGGCGTTCTCCGGTATTCGCATCCAATGCCAACAGGCAATTCGCATACAAATTACTTCCTAAACGGTTTCCGCCGTAAAAGTCGGGGGCCGCAGAGCCCGTAGGAACAAAAATTATTCCGGCTTCCTCGTCCACGGCCATTCCGGCCCAATTGTTGGCCGCTCCCACTAGTGGACTTTTATAGGCGGTGGAATCGTTCCAGGTTTCGTGGCCTTTTTCCCCTGGGTGGGGAATGGTATGAAACACCCATTCCAATTTTCCGGTTATTACATTAAAAGCCATTACATCTCCCGGTGCGGCATCTGCACCTTCCGACAAACGCAAGGGCATTACGATAAGGTCTTTGTAGATGCTTCCCGGCGTGCCGGAAATAACGAATTTCTCTTTTTCCGATTCCGGCATGCCCGAACGCAAATCTATTTTGCCATTGTTTCCAAAGGATGCGATCGGTGTTCCCGTCAAGACATCCAAAGCATATAAATAAGGGCCATGGGTGACGAGAATACGCTTGTCTTTTCCTTTTCCCCAATATGAAACACCACGACTGTTCGAATGCCAAACTTTTACTGAATCTCCGAATTTCCATATTTCCTTTCCGGTCTCGGCATTCAAGGCAACAACTCGAAGCGCTGCGGTAACCCCATATAAAATGCTATCGACCACCAATGGATTCATCTGCATTTGCCCCCGATCAGCGGCTTCGTACGACCAAGCAACCTTCAAATCCTGGACATTGTCTTTGGTAATTTGCGATAGGGCAGAGTAGTGGCTTCGCCCAGGATCCCCCAAATAGGATGACCATGTCACGTACTCTTTTTTAACGGAAATTTCTTTTTCGGAAGGATTACAGCCAAACATAATGACAAAACAGACCACTGCAATACTTATAGAAAAGCGATATTTTGTAAAGGACATACTTCTTGTCGGAAGGTTATACTTTAAAAGTAAGGAAAACTCAGAAATAATGGGTCAAGATATTCGAAACAGAAGCTTTGTAAGAACCCCCGAACAGGTTCAAATGCACCAATAAATAATAAAGTTGGTAGATGTCGGTGCGTTCTTTTTCGCCTCCGATTTCAGGAAAGTATTCTGCATAAGCATTATAAAAAGTAGAATCAAATCCTCCAAAAAGACGGGTCATGGCAATGTCTACTTCATGATGCCCAAAATAAGTTGCCGGATCTATCAGATACGGAGTACCATCTTGGGCGATGAGGTAATTCCCACTCCATAAATCGCCATGCAGTAACGAAGGCTTTGTTTTGGGCAAGAGTTTTTCACAGGCTTTTATAAGCCGCTCTTCAGATGGAATTTCGCTGGCGGACAATTTTTGACTCTTTTGCGCCAATCGAATTTGTGGCACCAACCGTTCTTGAACATAGAATTCCGACCAAGTTGTACGGGTTTTATTCGATTGCGGAAGGTTTCCGATGAAATTGTCGGTTGCCCATCCAAAAACATCCGAAACGGGCAATTGATGCAAAGCCCCAAGTTGGTGCCCTAGAAGTGCCATGTCTATTGAAGAAGCTCTTTTCGGTTCGATATACTCCATTACTAACAACGCACCTGCTTCCAATTCTTCACAAAGTATGACTTTTGGCGCGGCAATGCTCTTTGTTTCGGAAATGGCCACAAGGCCAGCTTTTTCAGCCTGAAACATTTGAAAAGCCCGATGGCCTTTATTGACTTTACAAAAGAAGCGCTCTGTGTTGGTTTCTAGCAGAAAAGCTTTAGAAATATCCCCACCCGAAATCGGACGAACATGTTCAATATCGATACAAAGCAAATATTCGATATGGGCTTTAAGATCTTTGTCCACCTAAAATCAAAGTTTGAATAGCATACCGGTTCGGGAAATCCGGAACCCTCTTTTTAACACTTCTTGCGATTGTGGACTATCCTCGATCAATAGCGGATTTGTATGATTGAAGTGGATAAAATGTATTTTTTTCTTTTCGGAAGCCGGAAGATTATTAAAAAGGTCCATGCTTTCGATTACGAAAGGATGCGGGATTACTGAAATATCACGATTGTCGATTTCCCTTGAATCATAGAAAGTAGCATCCAAAAAAGCGAAGTCTACTTCGGCTATAGCTTCAATAATGTTTTCATTCCACCTCTCCCATTTATCGATATCCGGAATAAAAAGCACCGACTTTTTCGGCCCGACGATTTTGTAACCAACGGTTTCTGAATATTCATCGCGATGGGGAACGGTAAATGGAATTATTTTGACGCTGGAGGTCAATTGAAGTTCCTTTCCGTTAGAAATTGGCATTAAATCAATATTCTTGTTGGAAATTAATTGGCTCCATGGACCATTTTGTTCTAAAAAGCTCTTCATTTTAGGCATTGCATATACTGGAACGTTTTGCGCATTGGTCGCTTCTTTGCCCAAATACATCAGGCCTGTATAATGCCCTATATGGGCGTGTGTCAGAAATATTCCATTCGGCATGTCACTGGCGTCCCAAGTTGCGGTATTTTTCAGAAGCTTTAGTTGCTCGGTAATAATAGGGGTAGCCTCAAAAAGGAAGGTTTTTTGTTTTTCAGAATCGACTAAGCCTAGGGAAACTACGTTTCTTCTTGAATCGGGATTTTCGAAAAGATCGAGGCAGCAATCTTTTTTACATGCAATGTGTGGAGAGCCTGCGTCTTGAACGGTACCGAGAACGATAAGAGAGACCCCATCACTTGTTGTATTGGATTTCTTTTCTGGAACGCCTTTTTTGTCCACCTCATTACATGAAACAAGGACGACAAGCGGCCATAAAAAAAATGAGATATTGTTTTTCAAGAACAGCATTCAGTTATTTTCTTACCTCGCGCTCACCGGTATGATCGACTCCCTGAGCGCGTTCCAATACGATCATGGCTTTTGGCCGAAAGTTTGTAATTAATGCACGACGATTATCATCGGTTGAATTACCTCTACTATAATGTAATGTACCTCCCTGATGAAATACGCAGGAACCCGGCTGCAGCTCGATAAAAACAGAATTTTCTTCATTGCCCTCGCATTTCAAGGCGCCTTTGTTTCCGGTTTGTTCGTGTGGCAAAATCGGTAGCAAGTGCGATCTGGGAGTATACCACATACAACCATTTTCTTTATAGGCATGATCGATGGCCACCCAGCAGCTTGCCGCTCTTTTGTCGGGCATATCGATCCAGTAGGCTGCATCTTGATGCCACGGGGTAATCGTATTTGTACGAGGTGCTTTATTGATTATCATATCGAAATCGAGTTTGATATCGTCCCCCATAAGTCCCTTTGCGACTTGCAAAGATCTCTGGTGGATGGGTTTTTGCAATAGCTCTGGCACCAATTTGCTCGGTACCATTATCTGGGTAATCTTCTCTTTTTTATCATCACTTCCGGAAAGGTCGGATCGATAACGGGAGGCATCGATAGTATTGTCTAGAAATGAATCGTACATCGTACAGGTCGCTATAATATTGAACTCCTTCCTTAGATATCAAATCCTCGACAACGAGATATCCTTCTTCTTTGAAAAATAATCTTTGTTCTTCTGAAACGATGCTCATGATGCCAGCAATTTGAAGATTCAAGATATAGATAAAAAGGCAGTTATAGAACATTTTTGTGAATGTATCGAATTGGCAATATTTTTTCTAAATTAGAGGAATTATCAACCAAAAGTTTCAAGTTTCAATGGTTTCAGGTTTCATGTCCATATTATTGAAATCGAACTGACACCCATAAACCATAAACCACTTTTCCATGTCGCAACTAGCTTCAAATGTTTCACAGCGTCTTTTTTCTTTGGATGTTTTTCGCGGATTGACCATGTTTCTACTCGTAGCGGAAGCA
>QIJL01000531.1 GCA_003232435.1 Flavobacteriales bacterium
GTGGGCAGTGGGCAGTGGGCAGTAATGAAACAACTAAACGTATACACCGATAAACTCCTAAACTCATAAACCTTTTTTAAACTTAAACTTAAAAAGTAAACAATAAATATTAACACTAAAATCAAATATTATGAGAACATTAAAAATGACAATGCTTTTAACGATTACTTTTTTATTAACGCCAATGGTTTTCAATGCGCAAGAAACCGAAGTTACGTTGGAATTCGAAAATGCCGCAACTGCCAATGAATTGGTGCAAAATTATATAAAAGCGTTACAAGCCGGAGATGTAGGTGCCATGAACGCCCAACTAGCGGACAACGCAATGGTTTATGGACTTGGTGGAGGTTTAGACTCCCTAAACGTTGCACAGCATACCGAGTATTTCACGAACAGTACCACGACCTACAAGCACAACATTCCCCAAGATTTCTATTTGCCCGTAAAAGTTGAAAACAACTGGAACGAAGGCGAATGGGTGTTGGCCTGGGGCACCAATACCATTACCAATAAAAAAACAGGGAAGAGTATCCCGATTCCCTTCCATACGGCCAACCTCGTGCAAAATGGTAAAATTATCATGATGCGCTATTTCTACGATATGCTCAACATTTTGGAGACCCAAGGTTTTACCATAACCCCTCCGGCCGAATAATTTAAAACTACTATAACTTTTAAAATCAAATATTATGAGAACATTAAAAATCAACTTTTTAGCTACCCTGCTATTGGTATTTTCCATAGGCATAATCAAAGCGCAAGATGCACCTAAGATGTACTGGGTTCATGAAGATGTCGTAAAGCCATCAATGATCGCAGAATATGAAGCGGTCTGCAAAGACTTGACTTCGAATTTGAAAAAGCACAATATTCAAGAATTAAATGTAATTGTAACCAATACCTCAGATCACCGATACCTATGGGTCAGCCCTATTGCTTCTATGGCAGACATCAACTTTTCTGCCTGGGAAACATTGTCTGAAAAAATGGGAGGTACTGCAATGGACGATTTATTTGATAGAATGAACAAGAGTTATGATACGGAACATGACTATGTCATTCATTTAGACGAGGAACTAAGTTATATGCCCGGTGGTATTACGCAAACTCCCGAAGGGCAAGATTACCGTAAATTCCATTATTTTCATTATACACCCGGCAATGAGGATGCGGTAAGAGAAAAATCAGCGGCGATAAAAAAGCTCTTTGAAAGCAAGGGATCAAAAGTGCATTATCGCACTTACAAGAGCGGCTTCGGTAATAGGGGTGCATTCTATATGGTAGCGGTCGCCGCCAAGGATGCCACCGACTATGCCACTAAAATAGCCGAGAACAACGAACTATTGGGCGAGGAATGGCCAAAAATCTACGGCGACTTTCAAGCTAGCCTTTTAGAGTATGAAATGGTCGAGGGCCAAATGCGGCCCGATATGGCGTATTCACCTGAAAAATAATTTTAACCCTAGACCTGTCAGGTTTTGAAAACCTGACAGGTCTATTCTATTAACACCTAAAACAACTTATCATGAAAAAATTGATTACAAAATTAACAACGGCGATAACCACATTGGCCTTGTTTGGATTCTTTGTTCCAACGGAAGCCATGGCTCAAGACCCCACCCAAGTAGATGCCAAACATTACAAAGTAGAATTTGAGAACGACCAAGTTCGTGTGCTACGCATCAGTTATGCTCCCGGTGAGGAATCGGTAATGCACGAACATCCTAATGCCGTAGCAGTATTTCTAACCGACGGAAATACAGAAATGAAGTTGCCTGATGGCACCTCGATAGAGGACATAAGAAAATTCGGTGAAGCTATTTGGACTCCTTCTGGCAAACATTTGCCCAAAAGTAAGGGCGATGCCCCTACAGAACTTATCCTGGTGGAGTTAAAATCACAACCGGAATAGAACGAATAATCTTACAGACCTGTCAGGCCTGTGCCATTTTTTGGCATCTAAAACCTGACAGGTCTACTAACATCTAAAACAAAACAATCATGAAAAAACTCATTTTAGCAGGACTAACCGTACTTCTATTTGCCGCATGTCAAGAAAAAGAACAACGTTATTTTTCAGAATCTTCTGAAATTAATACACTTAAAGCCGGAATTGCCTCTTATGAAGCAGGTGATTGGACCACATGGAAAGGTCACTTCGCGGATACCGCAAAGATCTATGTTAATTCGGATAAAAGTATTTCTGTTGACGCAAGGGTAACCAATCTTCAAGAAATGTCTTCGGCATTTTCTAAATACGGATTTGATAAGGAAGAGGAATTCATTGAAATGGTTCTTGATAAAGAAAAAGAGACCTGGGTCTATTATTGGGCGCAGCACAATGCGACCATTGCGGCGAATAATAAACAACTATCCAATCCTGTTCATTTAGCCGTTCAATTTATTGATGGAAAAATTGTTGAAGAACATGTGTTCTTTGATGCTACGGAAATGAACAAGGAAATTGATGCGTTCGCCAATTTGTCCACAGGTGAAAAAGCCATTATGTCCGGTGTAGGTAAGCTTGTTAAATCATGGAACACAAAAGACCTTGCCATGTTCAAATCTGTGACCGACGACAATTTTGTGCGAAACACCAATGGAGTAACTGAGGCTAGAAATCAGGAGGAATATACCGACATGATGGGTGTGTTTCACACAGCTTTTCCTGATTTTAAGGTGGCCATAAACGATTACTTCGTCAAAGATGGCAAAGCCCACCTTAACTGGACGGTAACGGGCACCAATACAGGGGTATTTATGGAAAATGCCGCCACGGGTAAGAAAATCAGAACTCATGGTTATAGCATTTTGACCTTTAATACTGAAGGAAAAGGCACTAGGGAAGATGCTTTTTTCGATAATATGGAACTTTACACACAGCTTGGCTATACGGTCTCTCCACCCAAATAACGCCCTGTTGTTTAAAATTGAAACTATTGACAGGCAGACGGGTTTCGGGGGAAGCTTTTTTGGCAAAAAGGCATTGGGCGGTCTTCAATTTTAGTGTTATTGAAAATGAACCGTCTAAATATTGTCAAAAGTTAAGTCTGCCTGTTTTTAATAAAATTCAATAACAAACCTAACAGGTTTTGGAAACCTGTTAGGTTTAAAATCAGATAAAATGAAAAAAACAGTAGTAACACGACACAAGGTAGGAGATTTTGACACTTGGCTCAAAGGCCATCAAGACAGACTCGATTTATTTGGCCCTGCAATGTCAGACCTTAAAACTTTTCAGGATACTGATGATCCCAATTCGGTGGTTTTGGTTATGGAAGTGACCGATATGGTTAAGTTTGAAGCTATCTTAAATGATCCTTCTACCAATGTATTAAAAACCAAGCATACAGTACTAGATCCAATTACGGTGTCAATGCAAGTTGAACCCTAAGTTTTTGAGTAATTCAAATACCTTTTGCAATGTGCAAGGCTATTAATGGGCAGTGGTGTGTACCTGCCTACTGGTAGCTACCGTATGAATACAAAAATATTGAACGGTGTTTTTAAGCTCCCCTCTTTGGATAAAGAGGGGTGTCCGCCTAGGCGGACGGGGAGATTGACCCGCAAACTTGCTCCCGTACCGCTTGGTCCGTAATGCTGTACGGCTAAGCTGTACGGGGTCAATCCCTCCGTCTCCCCGCCAAAAGGCGGGGATCCACCTCCCTTCATCTGAAGGGAGTAGCCTTCGACCAGCGTCATGACAACAATACCGGTGTATCCAAGAGATGTGTCTTCAGGGTAACTGCCGGCCGGTTTTAGCGAATGGAAAAAGTTTAAATCAGTTTTAAATGAACATTATCATAAAACACAAAAAATGAAAACAGTGTTAATTACAGGAACAAGTAAAGGCATCGGTCTTGAAACGGCTCTTGCCTTCGGGCGAGCGGACTGCAAGGTATTTGCTACCATGCGAAGCCCCGAAATGGCCGACGATTTTAGACAGATAATTGCCGACGAGTCTTTGGCAATAACCATTTCCGCCATGGATGTAGATTCTGATGAATCGGTAAAACAAAGTATCGACGCGATACTCTATGAAATCGGCACCATCGATGTGTTGGTCAACAATGCGGGTATCGAACGTCACGGTTCCGTTGAAGAATTGACTATCGATGACTTTAAAGCAATTATGGAGACGAATTATTTTGGGGCACTCCGGTGTATCAAAGGTATGTTGCCACAAATGCGAAAAAATCAAAAAGGGTGTATTATCAATGTTACCTCCGTTGCGGGTAAAATCTCAAATAGTCCGCTAAGTGGTTATGCTGCAAGTAAATTTGCCCTTGAAGCCGTGAGCGAGGCCTTGGCACAAGAAGTAAAGCCCTTTAATATTCGCGTGGCCATCGTAGAGCCCGGTATTATCGACACACAAATGGCCAATGATATTAGTGTCGATGACAGTTCGATCTATCCCCATTCAAAACGCTTTGCAGGTTTGTTTGCCGCTTCCCTTAAAACCCCGGCACATCCATCGATGGTCGCAGACAAAATTTTAGAAATCGCAGATAGCGAAACTTGGCAATTACGACATCCGGTCGGGCCAGATGCACAGCCCTTTCTAGAATGGCGCGCATCCATGACCGATGAAGAATGGGTCGATTGGAATGCAGCCAATGATGCCGATTGGTACGAGGCGGTAGAAAATACGTTCGGTCTAAATGCAAGACTAGAGGAACATCAAGTAAAAAAATAGAGAATTAATTGAATAAAAAAACAATCATGGAAACAACAGCAAAAACAAAAGTAGATCCCTCAAAGATCATGCAAGTGGGAACGGGGTTTTGGGCCTCGAAAACACTGCTTACCGCAGTCAATATGGAACTTTTTACAATCCTCGGAAAAAGAGAATTGTCCGGGGCGGAAATTCAGTCGAGATTGGGACTCCATACACGAAGTCTTTATGATTTTTTGGACGTACTGGTTGCCTTGGGGTTCCTAAAAAGAACAGGGTTAAAGGAAACTAGTATTTACAAGAACGCAGAGGATACTGACTTGTTTCTTGACAAAAACAAACCAAGCTATGTCGGAGGCATACTGGAAATGTGCGACAGCCGATTGTACCCATTTTGGGGAGATTTGGAAGAAGGTCTAAAGACCGGATTACCTCAAAATGAAACTAAAACTGGCGGCAAACCAATTTTTGAAATCATCTACGCAAATCCAGAAAAACTCAGAGAATTTATAGGGGCCATGGCCGGAATTCAAATGGGAAATTTTATGGCTTTTGCAAAAGATTTTGATTTTTCAAAATACAAAACACTGTGTGATATTGGCGGCGCAGGAGGTTTTCTTGCAGCACAGGTTGCCCTTAATAACCAGCACATACAATGCACCTCCTTTGATTTGCCCGCCGTAGAACCCATTGCGAAGGAAAACATCAAAAATATGGGGCTCGATAAAAGGGTAAATGTTCGATCAGGCGACTTTTTTACCGATGATTTTCCAAAAGCCGACGTGATCACTATGGGCAACATTTTACACGATTGGGGAAAGGCTGATAAAAAAATGCTCATCCAGAAGGCATATGAAGCATTGCCTAAAGGCGGGGCACTGGTGGTTATTGAAAACATCATCGATGATAATCGAAGTGAAAATGCCTTTGGGCTGCTTGTATCTTTAAATATGATGATTGAGACATCCGAAGGTTACGATTTTACCGCTGCCGATTTTAGCGAATTGGCCAAAGAAGCTGGTTTTGGACAAATTTCCATAATGCCACTTACAGGGCCCACCAGTGCCGCAATCACCATTAAATAGGAATATTAATAAGGAAAAACCCTTCATAAACTAACCGACGCTTGCAAAGCCTGGAAGCTACTTCCATGCTTTATTTTAAACTGATGTGTTCACTAAATAATTACATTTTGTCGAATGCCAAAAAATTGAGGGAAGCTGAAGTTGTGGCAAGTAATTAGAATTCATAAAAACATGGCGTTTTTATCGGTAATGAACTATATACACTTGTTCGCGACAATCAAAATTAAAGAAGAAAATAGGTGATAATGAAAAATCCGAAATCGAAATTACTTAGTTTACTCCAAAGATGTTACCATCTCGCCCGAATTAAAAAAGAAGATGAAAAGCAGTACTTCAATATAGTTATTAATCGTTAGGCAAATTAGTTTGTACAAACTTCTCTAAGCGGCATATTTTGCGTGCTCGTGGCGGAAATATTTTTTTACCTGCGGTCGGTCTTTCTTCCTTTTGCCCATGAAACGGGCTATGGTGCTTTTTCGTATTCAAAATCGGATGTACCAAGGGTCATAAATTATATACAAAACCAGAAAGAACATCATAAACAAGAAACTTTTGCTGAGGAATATCTGCGATTTTTAGAGGAATTTAAGATTGAATTTGACGAACGATATATTTTAAAATCGGTGCAATGACATATGCCGTACCTAAAGGCACGGTTTTATAGCGTCGATACATTTATCTACCGAGATAATGTCCCTAACGGGACAAGGCAAATAAAAAAGGTTGCTAGAGCTACATATGAAAACTATAAAACGCAATGTTGTACCCAACAGCATATTCGTAAATTTACCAATCCGGCAATCGACCCGTTCCGTTAGGAACGGAACATGGGTAAAAACAACAAGTCCAAATGTCCCGTTAGGGACAGAATATCGGTAGCCTCGATATTTACAGAAACCTTTTACCGTGCCTTTAGGTACGGCATCTGAATTCGACAGGATCAATTGAATTATGTACATTCCACATCACTATAAAAACGAAAATATTGCTGAGGTAAAGGATTTCCTAAACCAGAATAGTTTTGGAATTCTGATCAATACCGTGGATGGAAGACCTTGGGGCACGCATATTCCTTTGGAGCTTGATGTTGATGAAAACGGAAATGATATTCTAGTGGGCCACATCGCAAAGGCCAATCCACAATGGAAAAACTTTGAAGGCAATCCAGAAGTATTATGCATTTTCAACGGATCGCATAGTTATGTTTCTTCCTCTTGGTATCAGGAAGAAGAGGTCCCCACCTGGAATTACATTGCCGTTCATGTTTACGGAAAGCTGAAAATAATCGAGGGCGATGCTTTGATGCACCACCTTAAAAATTTGGTCGATAAATATGAGGAGGCATCTGAAAATCCGATTAAAATCGAAAACCTCTCCAAAAATACAATGAAACAGGTTCGTGGGGTGGTTGGGCTCCAAATTGAAATCACGGAAATTCAGGCTGCCTACAAACTATCTCAAGGGAGAGAACATGATCATTCTGCGATAATCCGGGAATTAGAGAGAAAAAATGATTCAGGTAGCCAAGAATTAGCGAATAGAATGAAGAACATTTAATTTTTAAAAAACAAGTTTATGTTACAGACCCATATTTTTTGTTGTAGGTTAACACGGAATCTATGGATTGAAAGTCCATAGGTTTCTAAATCTGACTGAAAGTCGGCAATACGATAGGTTGCCCCAATACAAATGTTTCGGCATCATCGCCCGACTTACGA
>QIJL01000314.1 GCA_003232435.1 Flavobacteriales bacterium
TTTTTCTCATACCAAGGCAGGGCGGAGCGTTAAGAAAATGTCTTGCAGACATTTTTAGCGAACGAGCCAGCTGGCGCATTGGCAAAAGCCTTAGCTACGGCGATAAATTTTAACGAAGGTATGGGGAAAAAGACCAAGTAGAAATTTCGGATTTCTATTTGGCAGGAGCATATATGCCGACCGATTTGCTTTTTAAGTATCCGGATAAAAAAAAGCAATTGGAACAAAATTAGCAATAAAAAGCCCCTGATTCTTTGAGCCAGTCCGCCTAAGGCGCGATGAAGGAGCTAAGCGGTCAGGATTTTTTTACTTTGTCGCATAGACCAGGCCTAACAGGTTTCCTGTGCTGAACTTGTTTCAGTATGGAAACCTGTTAGGTCTTTGCGCTAGAGATCAAACTTGATGCCCTGTGCAAGCGGAAGTTCGGTAGTATAGTTAATCGTATTCGTTTGACGTCTCATATATACTTTCCAGGCATCGGATCCCGATTCGCGACCGCCACCGGTCTCTTTTTCCCCGCCAAAGGCTCCACCGATTTCCGCACCGGAAGTTCCTATATTCACATTGGCAATTCCGCAATCGCTTCCGGCAACGGATAGAAAACGTTCGGCTTCCCTAAGGTTGTTGGTCATGATGGCCGAAGAAAGTCCTTGAGCGACTTCGTTCTGTATATCGATGGCGTTTTCTACATCCCCAGAATACTTTAATAGATAGAGAACGGGAGCGAAGGTCTCATGCTGTACGATTTCAAAATCGGGTTTGGCCTCCACGATCGCCGGTTTCACATAACATCCACTTTCATAACCTTCCCCGTCCAGAACTTCTCCCTCCACAATAAGGGTTCCTCCCTCGGCAACTACTTTCTCCAAAGCCGATTTGTACATTTCGACAGCATCGGCATCTATCAATGGCCCGACATGATTGTTTTCGTCCAAAGGATTTCCGATACGCAACTGTGAATACGCAGCTACGACCGAATCTTTTACTTTGTCATAAATAGAATCGTGAATAATCAATCTCCTTGTTGAGGTACAACGTTGTCCGGCAGTGCCTACCGCGCCAAAGACCGCACCGATCACAGTCATCTTAATATCGGCATCGGGAGTTACGATTATGGCATTGTTACCACCTAATTCCAATAACGATCTGCCCAGTCTTTCGCCAACGGTCTTGCCCACAATTTTGCCCATTCGAGTAGAACCGGTAGCGGAAATCAGGGGAATACGCTTGTCCGTGGTCATCATTTCACCGACACGATAATCCCCATTGATCAAACAAGAAATACCTTCTGGCAAATTATTTTTCTTTAAAACGGCGGCAATAATGTTCTGACAGGCAACTCCGCAAAGCGGAGTTTTTTCTGAAGGTTTCCAGACACAGACATCGCCACAGACCCAGGCCAAGGCCGTATTCCAGGCCCATACGGCGACAGGAAAGTTAAAGGCCGAAATAATGCCCACCACTCCTAGCGGGTGGTACTGCTCATACATGCGATGCCCCGGTCGTTCGGAGTGCATCGTCAAGCCGTGCAATTGTCTTGAGAGTCCGACCGCGAAATCGCGAACTTCCCCAAGACCCTCTTGGTAGCTTTTCCCCATTTCATAGGAAACCAATTTACCAAGTGGCTCTTTTAGTTCCCTGAGCTTATCTCCAAATTGTCTGACGATTTCTCCGCGTTGAGGCGCAGGTTTGGTCCGCCAGGTCTTAAAAGCTGTCGTGCCAGCTTGCATTACCTTTTCGTAATCTTCTTTCGAGGTCGTTTTGACCTTTCCGATTAACTGTCCGTCAACTGGGGAATACGATTCGATTGTCTCTCCTGAACCAAAGTTTGTCTGGCCTGTTGAAGTACCATTATTTATTTCTTGGAGGCCTAGTTGCTTTAGGGCTTCGTCTATTTTAAAATCTGTAGCGACCATTGTCATTTTATAACTTTTTATGCTTGTATTGTTATCCCGATAACTATCAGGATTGCAAAGCTACGAATTATAGCTACATTCTTTTATCGAAAAAGAATAAGAAGTATTGCAATTAAAGCTGGAAGCGCCTGTACGAAAAATATTTTTTTTGATGCAGTTAATGAACCATAAATTCCTGCGACTACAACGCAAATCAAAAAGAAAAGAGCAACATTGGTTTTCCAAGCAGGGTCTTCGATAAAGAACGACCAGATAAGTCCGGCTGATAGAAAACCATTATATAATCCTTGGTTGGCAGCAAGTGCCTTAGTAGGTTCAAAAAGGTCTTTGGGGAAGCTTCTAAATATTTTTGGCCCTCTGGTCGTCCATGCGAACATTTCGAACCATAGAAAATAGAGGTGCAAAAGCGCCACGAGACCGATTAAAATATTGACAAGTATTTCCATTAGTTTTCTTCCTCAACAAACCGTTTATCAGCCTCCATTACAGTTCCACAATTATCACAAGTTCGCAATTCTTCTGAGCCATAAAAAACTTCGAAATGACTTAAAAAGTCTTTTTCGATATCCTCTAAAGTAAAATAAGCCTCGTACAATTCGTGGTTGCAGTCGTCACAGAACCAAAGTAACCCATCGTCAATTTCCATATCGGCACGTTTTCGTTCGATGACCAGTCCGATACTTCCTGCATGGCGCACAGGGGAGTGTGGCACTTTTGCAGGGTGCAAGTACATGTCGCCAGGGCCTAATTTCATTGTTTTCCTCTGGCCATTCTCTTGAATGTGCACTTCGATATTTCCTTCCAATTGATAAAAAAGCTCCTCGGTTTCGTTATAGTGATAATCTTTTCTAGCATTGGGCCCCGCAACGATCATTACGATATAATCTCCGGCATCCTTATAAAGATTTTTATTCCCTACGGGAGGTTTCAGGGTGTCACGGTTTTCTGCGATCCATTTGTCAAGATTGAACGGTGGTGCTATTGACATAGTTGATAGTTGTTCGTTGATGGTTGTTGGTTGCCCGTTTTTGCTATCAACTAGCAACGAACAACCGTCAACTGGTTATTCCAAATTTAGTAAAAGAAACCGATACCGGGTTATAGAGTTCTAAATAGGTGTGCGACAAGATTTCTTTATTATGTTCAAAAGGATAAAACCATTTTCCAGATTGTCCTCCCCCAGCCCCTCCCGAGGAAGGGAGCAGGTCTTACCATGTTATAAGAATTTAAAGGAGCCAAAAACAGTCCCCTCCCCTCAGGGAAGGGTTAGGGTGGGGACGCCACCAAGGGCATAACTTTCCAAGACTTATGGATTGGAAATTCATCGTAATCCCCTCAAAACAAAATTAAGAAATAGTCAAAAAAACTATCGAAAGAAGATCTGTGTAAAATAAAAATTACCATTGGCATCGATTTTTACACTGACCGCAGTATGTGTAAATTCGCCTTCCATGGTTTTTTTGTGGCTAACACTTGCCAACCAATTTTCAAATGCCGCCACTGCGGTATCATAATCTTTGGCCACATTTTCCGCCACAAACTCAGCACCCACTTCGGCCGCGATTTTCGAGGCTCGAGCGCTAAAGTTATCGTGACTCAGGCTGCCTTTTGAAATCATATAGTCATTATGGGAATTTGCCTCGGTATATGCTTCCTGGCTAAATTCAAGTGAGTTAAAACCTAAGGATATTCGATGGTCGTTGACTACGGCTAAAAGCTCGCCTTCAACGACGACGTTGTTCTTGGCAATAGGAATTTCAGACCCATTTGTATCATCAAGGGATTCTTTGCTGCACGAATTCCCCAAACACACAAACAAGACCAACAGAAGGTGTTGCAATCTCATTTTCATAATCAATCTTCTTAAAAGTAGGTAGCACAGTTACCACTTTAAGTAGGCGAAAAGAAAGGGGATGTTCTCGTGTTCTGCAGGTTGAAAGGGGAATTCAACAAAACGAATATAGAAAAACTAGTTCCGACCATCATCGGACAAAATGTGTTTTTCGACGAAATACACCAATATGTCCCGTTTTTGTAGTCTAAAAGAGACAGGATCTATAATCCTAAATACGGTGTCCTACGGAAAATATATTCCCCATAAAAACGTTTCGTAGACAGTGGTTTCAACGAAATCACGGTTTTCCGGGGGCTAAGATTCACTGAAGTTGGGGTATGATACCCATGGGAAACAGGTTTAATTTACTCTTCAAAATCATTGACCCATGCGTATAAAGTTTTTAGTGCCGTTCGTGTTGTTTCTTTTTATTCTCTCCTGCTCGGAGAAAGAAAAGGCCTTCGAAGATTTTAGTGACCTGAACCAATATCACGAAATCGTATCTGAGGTTTCACACGGAATTATTTCCGTCAATAGCGATGTGCGTGTTGTTTTGAATGCCCCGATCGATTCATGGCAGAATGGCAATGAATTGGACAGTGACTTGTTGAAAGTCAGTCCGAATGTCAAGGGCAAGGTCGTATCCTTGAATGACAGAACGATTGCTTTTATTCCTGAAAACGGTTTTGAGCAGAATACCGAATATCAATTTATTCTGGATGTAAAAGAGTTGGTCAAAGATGTTCCCGAAGATTTGGAAACTTTGACTTTCGGGGTCAAAACGCTCAAGCAGCAATTCAATGTCTACACGAATGAATTGCAATCGTATTCAAAAGATTGGCAATATGTGGAAGGTCAAATACGTCTGGCGGATGTTATTTCTTCTGAGGATGTGAAAAAATTGATCAAGGTTGAACACAAAGGGAAATCGATAAAACTAAAATTCGATAACTACTCTGAGGAAGGCACACAGTTTCAGTTTAGACTCGATTCCATTCAGCGCCATAAAGAGGATTCTGAATTACAGATTTCTTGGGATGGTGCATCTTTCAATATTGAAAGTTCGGGAAAGAGCACATTGAAAATACCAGGGAAAAGTAATTTTTCCGTTTTAAATGTTTCCGTTGCCATGGCGGACAAAAGAGCGGTACTCATCAATTTTTCCGACCCGATTAAAAAAGGCCAAAACTTCAAAGGGCTGGTCGTCTTGCAAGGAGCTAATAACCTAAAATATTCTGTTTCCGGAAATACGCTGAAAGTTTATCCTTCAGAGGATTTGAAAGGAACGATTCCCTTGGAAGTTTTTGAAGGCATTGAAAGTGCAGATGGATATAAATTGAAAACAAAATTCGAAGATCGAGTGGCTTTTGAACAATTGAAACCACAAGTAAGATTGTTGTCGAACGGAAATATTCTCCCGTCTTCGGAAAATCTAAAAATAAATTTCGAAGCGGTCGGACTCAAAGCTGTTGATGTGCAAGTACTGCGCATTTACGAAAACAACGTCATGCAATTCCTTCAAGGAAATAACCTTGATGGAAATTACAATCTTAGAGCTGTCGCCAGACCGATCGCCATAAAGAAAATCGACCTTGAAAATGATTTGATCGCCAGCAACGGCAAGTGGATGGCCCACGCGATCGACCTGAAATCTTTGATTAACCCTGAACCGGGAGCCATTTATCGCGTCGAGTTTAATTTCAGACCTTCCTATAGTAACTATACCTGTTCTGACACGAATTTTACCGTTGACGGGGCTTCCGAAGAAAACTTCGACGAAGAAGAGGAAAGTAGTTCTTGGGATGGTATCGAAACCTATTACGAAGATGGTTACTACTATAATTACAACTGGGAAGAGCGTGAGAATCCATGTCGTACTTCCTATTATTACGATAAGAAAATCGGTATCAATATATTGGCCTCCGATATCGGCTTAACCATAAAAAGGGGCTTGAACAGAAGTTATTTTATTGTTGTTACCGATATTTTAAATACAAACCCGATTGCAGGTGCGAAGGTTACTTTCTATAATTTTCAGCAGCAACCTTTGGGCAATGTTGTAACAGATTCGGACGGGACTTCAATTTTTGATTCTGAAAAATCGGCCTACTTTGCGATTGCAGAAAACAATGGCCAAAAGACCTATGTGAAGCTAGGTGATGGCAATGCACTTTCCGTAAGCAAATTCAATGTATCGGGAGTTGCATTACAAAAAGGGATCAAAGGCTTCATTTTTGGCGAGCGTGGCGTTTGGCGACCGGGCGATCAAATGTTCCTTTCATTTATGCTAAACGATAATGCGAATAAATTGCCGGAAAACCATCCTGTGAAATTCGAATTGCTCGACCCCTATAATAAGGTCGTACATCGTGAAGTAAAAACATCCGGGCTCAATAATTTCTATCACTTTAACATCAAGACCGATGAAAATGCGCCTACAGGGAATTGGCTGGCTAAAGTCTCGGTAGGTGGCGCGTCCTTCACGAAAACGGTCAAGATCGAGACCATCAAACCGAACCGTTTGAAGATCAAGGCCGGGTTCGATGCCGAGATATTGACTTCGGCAAAACCCGTACAGGGCAATTTAGAGGTGCTTTGGTTGCATGGTGCGATCGCCAAAAACCTAAAGGCTGATATCAATGCGAAGTTCAATCCATCAACGACATCCTTCAAAACATTCCCCGGTTATATCTTTGATGACCCCTCGGTGGCTTTTGCAGCTGTTGAGTGGACTATTTTCGATGGAAAAATCGACGGAGAGGGCAAGGCCAATTTTACGATGGCACCGAATTTGGATAGCAAAGCGCCCGGCATGCTTAACGTCGCTTTTGTGACCAAGGTTTACGAAAACGGAGGCGATTTTAGCACCGATGTATTTACGAGAACTTATTCGCCGTATAAAACCTATGTTGGGTTGAATGTGCCAAAAGGGGATAAAAACCGTGGAATGCTGTTGACCGATGTCAAGCACAAATTCGAAGTGGTTTCGGTGGATGAAAGCGGGAAACCAAAAGCCTCCAACAATTTAAAAGTTACCATTCATAAAATTAATTGGAGATGGTGGTGGGATACTTCCTCAAATAATCAGAGCGATTTTAGCAGTAGCAGTTATCGCGAGAAGGTTTTTGAAGAAACCATCAGCACGAATTCCAACGGAAAAGGTTCGTTCGATTTTGAATTGAAATATCCCGATTGGGGACGATATCTTGTTCGTGTCGAAGATCAAAACGGTGGCCATTCCACAGGAAAGGATGTTTACATCGACTGGCCGGGTTGGGCGGGTAAATCGAAAAAGAACGATCCCTCTGCGGCTACGATGTTGTTGTTTTCCACAGATAAAGAAAAATATAACGTAGGCGACACCGCAACCGTAACTTTCCCGAGTTCTGAGGGTGGTAGGGCCTTGGTAACCGTTGAAAACGGCAGTGAGGTTCTAGAATCGCTATGGGTAGAATCGAAAAAAGGGGAGACCAAATTTCAACTCCCGATCAGTGAAATGTACACGCCCAATGTTTTTATAAGCATCGCATTGCTACAACCTCACGCCACGACAAAAAATGATTCTCCGATTCGCATGTATGGGGTCGTGCCGATATCGGTGGAAAATCCGAATACAAAATTGCAGCCTGAAATTTCGATGCCCGAAGTTTTACGACCTGAAGAAACGATTACGGTCAAAGTCAACGAACAAAAGGGCAAGACGATGACCTATAGTATTGCCATAGTCGATGAGGGTCTGTTGGATCTGACACGTTTCAAGACTCCGGATCCATGGGGCGTTTTTTATGCTCATGAGGCCTTGGGTGTCAAAACCTGGGATATTTTCGATGATGTCATCGGTGCCTATGGTGGGCACATCAATCAGGTTTTTGCAATCGGTGGGGATGGTGCCTTAGCGGGCGCGAAAAATAAAAAAGCGAACCGTTTTGAACCGATGGTGGTGCATTTGGGTCTGTTTAGTTTAAAGGATGGCGAAACGAGATCCCATAAAATCAAGATTCCGAAATATGTAGGTTCTGTGCGCACCATGGTCGTTGCCGGAAACTCGAATAGCGAAGCCTACGGAATGGCCGAAAAAACGACTCCTGTTAGAAAACCCTTGATGATATTGGCCTCGTTGCCTAGAAAGATTACCCCGGGAGAAAAAGTGACCTTGCCCGTTACCGTTTTTGCCATGGAAAAGAAGGTCAAAAATGTGACGATCAAAATCAAGAAGGATAAAGCCTTTTCAATTTCGGGAGGAAATACCAAATCATTGACCTTCGCCGAGCCCGACGAAAAAATGATCTATTTTGAGTTGGATGTTTCCGACTTCAAAGGAATCGGTAAAGTAATCGTCGAGGCATCCGGAAATGGGGAAAAGGCCTCTTTCGAGATACCGATTGATGTTGTAAATCCAAATCCTGTGACGAGCGAAGTGACCGATATTGTTTTAGATGTCAATGGCGCTCAGACCATAACCTTGGAAACCTTTGGAGTAGCCGGAACCAATTCCGCGCAAATCGAGTTTTCGACCTTGCCTCCGATGAATTTCAACGGACGCATGCAATACTTGATTCGTTATCCGCATGGTTGTGTCGAACAAACGACTTCGGCGGCATTCCCACAATTGTTCTTATCGGATATTTTTGATGTTTCTTCGGACAAGAAAATGAAAATTCAGGCGAATATCCAAAGCGCTATAAAGCGCTTGGGCGGATATCAAAATGCTAGTGGCGGATTTTCATATTGGCCCGGTCAGGCGCAAGCCAATGATTGGGGTACTTCTTTTGCAGGGCATTTTTTATTGGAGGCCGATAAAAAAGGGTATGTACTCCCTATCGGATTCAAATCGTCTTGGGTCGGCTATCAGAGACAAGTCGCTAAACAATGGCGTGCCGGAAACGGTAACGATCTTGCACAAGCGTATCGTTTGTATACTTTGGCGCTATCGGGCAATGCCGATATGGCAAGTATGAACCGTTTGCGCGAAAGTTCGAATGTGTCGAACGAGGCGAAATTCCGATTGGCAGCTACGTATGCTTTGGTAGGGCAGAAAAAGGTTGCACAAGGACTTCTTAATGGAACCTCCTTCGATTTCAAACATGACAAATATGATTACTATACTTATGGGTCTTCGACAAGAAATAGAGCGGGAAGACAAATCGAAAGCACAGGATTTGGCAAAAAGTTTGGCGCAACGCCTAAGTGAAAATCGATGGATGAGTACACAAAGTACTTCATACAGTCTTTTGGCAATGGCGAAATTCGCCGAAATGGTCGGCGGAAAAGGAATCAAAGCCAATTTGACCCCGTGAACACGGATAAAACTTTGGCAAATCGCACTATCGAAGTTAAAGCTGGAAGCAACTCGATTGCCCTAAAGAATAATGAGGCCAGTACGCTTTATGTAAGTATTGTGAATTCTGGAATTTTACCTATTGGCGAAGAGAAAACCGTACGGAGAAACTTGACCGCTACCGTTTCCTTCAAAGGTCGAAATGGCAGTATAATGAACGTTTCGAAAATCCAGCAAGGAACCGATTTTGTAGCCGAAGTAACTTTAAGAAATACCTCGGATAACAATTTGAAAGATGTCGCCCTGATGGAAATCTTCCCCAGCGGTTGGGAAATCGTCAATACACGTTTTACCGATTTCGGTTCTTTTGTTGAAAATAAGGTAACCCATACCGATTTACGTGACGACCGCGCCAATTTCTATTTCGATATGAAGCGTAAGGAAACCAAAATATTTCGAGTGTTGGTCAATGCATCCTATCTGGGGCGCTATTATTTACCAGGAGTTCAGGCAGAAGCCATGTACGATAATGATTATAAAGTGCGCACCAAAGGCAGGTGGGTCGAGGTGGTTCAATAAGGGTTCAAAATTCAAAGTTCAAGGCTGGGAAAAGGTATGAGTTATGAGTTATGACAAAAAGTTTATTGCAGGGGTTCCCCCTTTGAAGAGGGAGTAAGGGGGATGTTCATACGGGTAAGAAGGTTTATCGAAAATACATTGAGTAATCGGAATGGAAAAAAGCATTGTGCGGGATACGAGCGTGACGCTCGCACCAGCAGGTACGAAGTTTGCTGAATTAAGAAGGAATTCTTTTAGAAACACAGATGTGACTCCTCCCTTCAGACGAGGGGAGGTGGCTCCGACTTTTTTTGTCGGAGTCGGAGGGGTTGATTGAGCGAGCGGAATAATATGATCACCAAAAACAAAATACTCGCCTATATTCTCGCAATCATCTTATTTGTGGTTGCAGCAATGCTTTACTTGACCGCAGATTCAAAAGGCTTCCCCGATGGACATTTGACAGAACTTGATCGAGCCGAACGGCCTTTATTTTACGTTTCAAGTATCTTGAGTTTATTGGCCGGATTTTTCTTATTGTATTTGGCGCGATTTAACAAAACAGCGAACACCAATAGAACTTTTTATCGAACTTTGATTTTTCTTTTCCTTGTGGTTTTGATAATTGTTAGTACCGATTGGTATTTTATTGAAACCTTGGATTATGGGTTGGGGGGATAAAGGAAGCCCGATGATTATAACTGTGTTACTAGTTGAGTAAAACAAAAAAAAAGGAACCGTTCGAAAACGATTCCTTTCCTAAATCGCAATGGAACATATTCCATTTCGATTTATATCTCCTTACTGCTCAATAGTCGATCAAGGTGCCGGTAGTTCCGTCTTCCAAAGAAACGTCCAACTTATAGTGATTCTGTTCGTTTTTCTGAGCCTTGCTGATAGTAGCACCAGGGTAGTTCGTCTCGATCATAGAAATAACAGCCTGAGGGACTTCCTCTAGAGTGATTTCAGAAAAACCGTCTTGAGCGACAGCTTCGGTTGCCGTTTCTTGTGCCTCGGTAGCTCCTTCTTGGGCGAACGTCGTAAGACTTCCTAATGCGAATACTGCTGTAATAAATAACTTTTTCATAATACTAGTGTTTAAAATTAAATTGTTAATACTATTCGTTTTACCTACTTGAAAATATAGTACCACGAAATTCAAAATTCATAAAACATTGATATGCAGTATATTGTAAATAATCGAATTTTTATTATTGTGTAGATGTGGGGCATTTCGTAACGGATCGTGTAAAAATTTCACAATTTTAAACTGTGGCATAGACATTATAAGCTATTGTTAGTGAAACTCGATTTTGGCAATCCGCCTGGGGCGGAGAACTCAGAATCGTTAGTTGAACCTGCCTGCCTGCCCTGGGGTTTAGCCTTTTACTGGCGATTCCTAAACGTCCGGAATCGATAGTAGAAACGTATGCATCTTTGCCGAAGGAGAGGTAGACCGCTGCCCAACGGGATCAGGAGTTTCCGGAAGAATGTCAATCCATCGTACTAGAAACGAGATCGGTTTTTAAGGGTTGGGTAATTTCCAAAGAAAATTATGGCCCATACAAGGCGGTAGTTCCTCAGGTTGAGGGTACTGCCCATATTACCGGGATGCACACTTTTTGCATCGACCCGAATGACCCAATGAAGAACGGGTTTATTCTGCGGTAGTGGTTTCGTCTTCCCCCTTCAAAACCTTTGAAAAAATAAATTCCCCGATTTCCTTGATGGGTTCATAAAGAACCGATTGTTGAACTGTTTCGTTTTTGACCAACCCTAAGGAGCTGTTTGCACGGTCGATAAATACCAAAAGCGCACCAAGGATCACGGCCACTTTTAACGCTCCAAATAATGCGCCGGCGATTTTATTGAGAAGTCCCAACATGGCGAAATCGGCAATTTTGGTCAAGAACTTTCCTAAAAGATGTACGACCAATACAATTATGATAAATGTGACGGCAAAAGCGGCAATGTTGATGTAGCGTTCGTCCCATTCCATATTTTGTGAAAGGTAATCCCCTGCATAGTACGAAAAATGAATAGCTCCATAGATACCTGCCACCAAAGCGATTATCGAAGCGATTTCTACGAAAAGTCCGTTTTTAAGCCCTTTCCAAAGGCCATAAATAAGAAGCAATCCTAATATGATATCCAAAAAACCCATAAACAAATATAGCCTTTTGATTTGTACCTTTGAGGGTAATTAAAGGCTCCTCCCCTCCCGACTAAAGTCGGGATTCCCCTCTTTGTCTAAAGAGGGGAGCCAAAAAAAAAAGAGAATGTCAAGAGACGTACAATTAAAAGAACGTTGGGAAATATTGGCCGAAAAACTTTCGGCCCAGTTCGCCGATGGCGATGAATTGAAATTGGATGCCATTATTTATTTGGTCGGAGTTCAAGAACTCGGGCAATACCATAGGAGATACAAAAAAGACGACAAGCTTGATCTGATGCATATCGCAATTTGCCGTTTGTTGGAACCATACGGCTATTACGAATTCGATTATTTCGATTACGAGGGCTGGCCCCATTATTTGGTAAAGGAAGAATTACCACCCTTAAAAGCGGGAGAGCAATCGGTGCTGATGAAAGAGGCCATTGTCAATTATTTTGTTGAGAAGGAATATATAAATTAGCACAATTGTCATTCCCGCGAAGGCGGGAATCTATAATGTTCTTTCCGAGCTTGTCTGCCGAAGGCAGGCCAAGCGACGGAATCTCTTGACAATTGACGAAGAGATTCCTCGTGCCTCGGAATGACAAGCCATTAAATATGAATAACACCAAACCTTATTACGCAGTAATTTTTACCTCTACTCGCACCGAAGACGACCACGGCTATTCTGAAATGGCACAAAAAATGGAAGACCTGGCTAAAAAACAATCGGGTTATATCGATTTTGAAAGTGCCCAGGGCGAGGTCAATATTTCTATAAGTTATTGGGAAAGTCTTGAAGCCATTATGAATTGGAAGGCCAACGCCGACCATCTTCTTGCCCAACAAAAAGGCATCAAAGAATGGTATACTTGGTATAAAGTCCGGATTTGTTTGGTGGAACGGGAGTATGACTTCAAAAAATAGTATCAGGGTAGTGACCTGTCAGGTTTTACCTGTGCTGAACTCGTTTCAGTAAAAACCTGACAGGTCTAACTTGCAATAAACATTCATTTGTCAAGTTTATGATATGAATCGATAGGTTTATTTTCAAGGAGGATGTCTAATAAAAAATCGAAGGTGTCCCCCTCCTCCGGAGGGGCTAGGGGAGAACCTCCCATAGAAAAAGACCTAACAGGTTTCCCTGCTACGGCGGGCAAGTATCTGTTAGGTCTAAAGCGATGGATAAAAAAACACCCGAAAAAGCTGATCGCATTGGCAATTCTACTGGTCGCCTACTATTTCTGCCTCCCAAAAAGCCTATTTGTTACCCCGACCGCCACTGTTATCGAAAGTCGCGATGGTCAATTGCTCGGTGCCCGGATCGCCGAAGACGGTCAATGGCGCTTTCCGGTGATCGATAGCATCCCCAATAAATTCAAGACCTGTTTGTTACAATTCGAGGATGCCCATTTTTACCAACATCCTGGGTTCAATCCTTTTTCGATGGCCAAGGCGATAGGAGATAATATTTCCGCGGGCAAAACGGTTCGAGGCGGTAGTACGCTTACGCAACAGGTCATCCGTCTATCTCGAAAAGGAAAAAAACGGTCGTATTGGGAAAAATCAGTCGAATTGATTTGGGCTACACGTTTGGAATTTAGCCATTCAAAAGAAGATATTTTGAAATTGTACGCGAGCCATGCGCCTTTTGGTGGCAACGTTGTGGGATTGGATGTCGCTGCGTGGCGCTATTACGGACTTCAACCACACCGATTATCTTGGGCCGAATCGGCTACACTGGCCGTTTTGCCGAATGCACCGAGTTTGATCTATCCCGGAAAAAATCAAGAGCGATTGTTCGAGAAAAGAAATCGATTACTCGAAAAACTACTTTCCGAAGAAATTATCGACAGCACGACCTATGAACTTTCGCTTCTCGAAGAACTTCCTAAAAAGCCTTTCCCCTTGCCCAAATTGGCCAATCATTTGGTGCAATATTCCGCCAAGCGGAACAAAGGAAAAAGAACCCGTACCACAATCGATAAAAATCTGCAGCAAAATGTAAACGCCATTGTAGCGAAACATCATCAAAACTTGAAACAGAATCAGGTGCATAATGTTGCAGTGCTAGTTTTAGATGTCAAGACAAGGGAAGTGCTTTCGTATGTCGGAAATGCACCGACCAGAAAGGAGCATCAAAAAGATGTCGACATGGTACAGGCCGATCGTAGTACGGGAAGTACTGTAAAACCTCTTTTATATGCTGCCATGCTTGACGCCGGGGAATTATTGCCCGATATGTTGGTAGCCGATGTGCCCACTCAGATTGCGGGCTATACGCCTGAGAATTTCAATGAAGATTACAGTGGCGCCGTCAAGGCAAAAGAGGCGTTGGCCAGATCGTTGAACATTCCGGCGGTTCGGTTGCTACAGAAATACGGATTGGATAAATTCCGGGACCAATTGAAATTTTTTAACTTAAGAGGCCTCGATAAATCAGCGGATCATTATGGTTTGACACTGATTTTGGGAGGGGCCGAAACCAATCTCTGGGATCTATGTAAAACCTATGCGGGAATGGCCTCCACGATCAACCATTTCAATGCCACTTCAAGCGAATATTTTGATAAAGAATTTACAGAACCGGTGTTGCAAAAAGATCAAACAGTCGATTTCGGAAATAAATCAACTGAAAAGACGATTTTCGATGCCGGAAGTATATATCTCACTTTTGAGGCAATGAAAGAAGTCAACCGCCCGGAAGGTAATGAATCATGGGAATTTTTTGATTCCTCGAAAGAAATAGCTTGGAAAACAGGTACTAGTTTTGGCAATAAAGATGCTTGGGCGATCGGAGTGACAACAGACTATGTGGTCGGCACTTGGGTCGGTAACGCTGATGGTGAAGGTCGCCCAAATGTAACAGGCGTGACTAGTGCGGCACCAATTTTATTCGATGTTTTTGATGTACTTCCCAGATCGGAATGGTTCCAAAAACCGTTGGATGAATTTACCGAAGTCGAAGTTTGCTCTGAAAGTGGTTATTTGGCCACCGATATTTGTCCAAAGAAAACGGTGGAAATTCCGAATAAGGAAAATTTTGTGCGAGCCTGTAATTATCATCGTTCCGTGCAATTGGATACAAACCGAAAATATAGGGTCAATTCATCTTGTGTTGATTTATCCTCTTCAGTTTCCGAGTCGTGGTTTGTGCTTCCGCCCTTGATGGAGTTTTACTACCGGAGGAATCATCCGACTTATAAAATCCTTCCTCCTTTAAAATCAGACTGTCAGCGCACCGACTTATCCCCCATGGAATTTATCTACCCGAAGAATGGAAGCAAGATTACGTTACCGAAGAATTTTGAAGGAAAAACCAATGAGGTTGCCGTAAAATTAGCGCATCCGAAACCCGAGACTACGGTCTACTGGTATTTGGATGAAAAATATATCGGCGAAACCGTGC
>QIJL01000330.1 GCA_003232435.1 Flavobacteriales bacterium
GGCAGGTGTTTTTAATTGCAGGTGCTATAGCCTTTATCATTGCGATACTTACCATCAGTTATCAATCCATTAGTGCCACATTGATACAGCCTTTAAAAAATTTACGGATGGAATAAAAGAAACTAGACCCCAAAGGTTTCAAAAACCTTTGGGGTCTCACAAAAAACGAAAACCATGTTCAAAAACTATCTAAAAATCGCCTGGCGAACGAAATCTCCTAAATAGAAAAGGGTTTGCTGTCATTAATATTCTTGGGTTATCCCTTGGGTTTGGGTGTAGTATCTTGATCTTTCTCTTCGTCAGCCATCACATGAGCTACGACACATTTCATAAAAATTCAGATAGAATCTATCGTGTGGTAACTGAAATGCATCAAGACAAAGTAGAATTCATATCTAGTGTTCCTCCAGGTTTCGTTGACGAATTCAGAACAGATTACGTTTACGCGGAAAAAGTAGGGAAACTGGTTAACGACTATAACAAGGTTATTGATGTAGAAACGAATACCGACAAAATCAAGTTTAAGCAAAATGTGGTCTTTGCCGAAGAAGAGTTGTTCCAGATTTTTAATTTTCCTTTAGTTGACGGCACAAATAATGTTGAGCTCACAGAACCGAATACCGCGGTGGTTACTGAAGAAATGGCCAATAAAATGTTTGGGAATGAAAACCCTGTTGGAAAGACTTTTACCATCGACGGTAAAGAACCGATCCGCATAACAGCAATTCTAAAGAATTTACCCAACACGACTCAAATTAAGGGCGATATTTTCATCTCGTTTAAAACTTTAGAGGACTATGATAAGATCATGGCCAGTGAGACATGGGCGGGCATCAACCCAACTTTACAATGCTATGTCCTTTTAAAACCTGATCAAGACACTTCGCAAATAGAGAGTATGTTCGGCCAACTCGTGGAAAAGAATCGTCCGAACAGCAATAATGTGCACCACTATAAATTACAACCGCTTGTGGAAGTTCATTTTAATCCCAATTATGGTGGGGATACGGATAAGAAAACACTTTGGACATTTTCATTGATAGGCTTTTTCCTGCTCATCATGGCCTGTATCAACTTTATCAATATCGCAACGGCACAGTCGGTTCATCGTTCCAAGGAAGTAGGTATACGAAAAGTTCTTGGAGGAAATAAAAAGCAATTGTTCTGGCAATTTATGGCAGAAACTTTTATTATTTCTGTAGTTGCCCTCCTAATTGGGTTGGCATTGAGTCTGCTGATATTACCTTATTTCAATTCGATTTTTGATTTGGAACTTTCGTATGAAGGTCTCTTGAATGCAAGGTTCTTTGTGTTCTCAGCCTTGCTACTTATTTTGGTTTCCTTACTATCCGGCAGCTATCCAGGCGTACTATTAGCCCGCATATTACCCATTTTGGCTTTAAAGCAAAAACTTTCGACGACGAATACCGGAAGTTTGAATATCAGAAAAACATTGATGGTAGTTCAATTCAGCATATCCATCATTCTAATTATAGCCACTTTGGTAATTGGTAAGCAAATAAAATATGCTGTCAATTCCGATCTGGGATTTGACAAAGAGGCAATGGTAATGGTCAACCTACCAGGAAAGTTGGCCCCTGAAAGGAAGGAAGGTTTAAAAGAGCGTATAAATGCACTATCAGGTGTGGAAAAAATAACAGCTTGCGCATCTGCACCGGCAGCATCTGCTTGGACTTGGAGTACTAGTATGAAATATGCCAACAGGCCTGAAGTAGAGCCTTTTTCGGTTGAAGCCAAAATTGCAGACGAGGATTATCTTTCGACCTTCGATCTTGATTTGGTGGCCGGAAGAAATTTTATCCTTAAAGATTCAATACAGGAAATTCTGGTCAACGAGACCTTATCAAAAAAACTAGGATTGGCTTCTCCCGATGAATTGATCGGGAAAAAAGTAAAAATCGCACACATTCAGGCAGATATTGTAGGCGTTGTGGCTGACTTTCATAGCCAGACTTTTCATGGAAACATCAACCCAATTTTCATAGCCCCGGATCCGAATTGGTTTTATGAATTCGGGATAAAGGTCAACATGGCCAATAAAGAAGAAACCTTAACGGAAATTGAAAAGTTATGGTCATCGGTTTTCCCTGATTATGTTTTCGAATATACCTTTTTAGATGACAAAGTGGCCCAGGCCTATAAAAGAGAAAAACAGTTTTTAGCGCTGACCAACCTCTTCAGTATTCTGGCCATTATTATTGGTTGCCTTGGTATTTATGGCCTCATTTCCTTCTTCGTGGTACAGAAAACAAAGGAAATAGGAATACGCAAAGTCTTGGGCGGTAGTATTCGAAGTATCCTAGTACTGATTACCGGAGATTTTTTAAAGCTTATTTTGGTCGCAGGGCTGATAGCTTCTCCTATATCTTGGTATTTTTTAAACGATTGGCTGGAAGGTTTTGCCTATAGAACAAAAATGTCTTGGTGGATATTTGCCATTGCCATTGGCGGACTGCTTCTGATTACAATGATTACTGTAAGCTATCAATCGATTAAAGCTGCTTTGGCCAATCCGGTAAAAAGCTTGCGTACGGAATGAAATAACATCATCAATCAAAATCATCGATCATGTATAAAAACTATATCAAAACAGCTTGGAGGAATCTAAAGAAAAACGTCTTGTTTTCCTTTATCAATATTCTAGGATTGGGAATGGGCATTGCCTGTTTTACATTGTTTTTGCTATTTGCATTAAACGAGTTTAACTACAACCGTTTCAATGCTAATTCAGATAATATTTATAGGGTTTATGAATGGATGGATGGAATAGAAGGAAGAGCTCCCCGAGGAGTTGCTTCTCCATATACCCCTTTAGGTCAGGCAATGAAGTCGGATTTTACCGATGTGGAAAGTTTTGTCCGGATTTATACGGATGAAGAAAAGTTCGTAAAAACAGATGGCGAAATAAGTCAAAGTGTAATTTCTTTTGCAGATCCCGAACTGTTTAAAATGTTTTCCTTCGAAATTTTAGAGGGTAATAGTTCAAATCCTTTAAGTGACCCAAATAATATAGTTCTCACACAACATGAGGCCGTTCGGTTGTTTGGTTCTACCAATGCTATCGGACAAACAATTGAGATAAAAACGGAAGACAGTTTTGTTCCGTTTAAAGTTTCGGCGGTGGCAGAAAACCTTCCCAGCAATTCATCTATTCAATTTAGTGTTTTAGGCAGTTACGAATATTTCCTTTCCACCGGTATGGGCAAACAGACTATCAACAATTGGGACATGGGTATCAATAGCGAGACCTATGTACAACTCAACGAAAAAAGTACTTTGATGGCCCAGCCGGATCGTTTCATAAAGTTCAGAAAAAAGTACTACCCCGATGAAGAAAATCAGGCAAAAGAAATGGGAATGTGGGACGGAAAGGGAGCATTTCCGCTAAGTTTCCAGTTGCAACAGTTGGCAGATGTACACACCAATCCAAAGATTGATGGAGTCGCTAGCACTATTGATTCCAAATATATCTGGTTGTTGATTGGTATTGCATCTGGAATACTGTTAATAGCCTGTATCAATTTTACAACTTTGTCAATAGGCCGTTCGGCAAAAAGAGTCAAGGAAATCGGATTAAGAAAGGTAATCGGTGGGAAAAGAAAACAACTTCTCTACCAGTTTCTTTCCGAGTCCATTTTCTTGAGTTTTCTTGCGGCGTTATTAGGCCTTCTCATGTTAGT
Organism: Flavobacteriales bacterium; assembly: GCA_003232435.1. GTDB lineage: Bacteria > Bacteroidota > Bacteroidia > Flavobacteriales > Flavobacteriaceae > Aurantibacter_A. The sequence goes on from QIJL01000330.1 coordinate 3,702, forward strand.
GGTTCTACTGCCGATATTTAATACCCTAGCTGAAACGAACCTACAATTGTCCCTGACACAATTTCCAGAATTAGCAATATATGTAGCTGCACTTGTTTTGTTGACCGGTATATTGGCCGGGGCTTATCCAGCATTTATCATGTCCGGTTTTAAACCTGTTTCGGCCTTAAAGAACAACATAAACCTGAGCGGATCGAACCTCTTTACTAAATCATTGGTTACGCTTCAGTTTGTTTTGTCCATTGCTCTTGGAGTTTCCACTTATATCATCCTTCAGCAATTGAATTTTATGCAATCCAAAGACCTTGGTTTTGAGAAAGAAAACGTATTGGTTGTTGATGCTGTTGGAAGCGATGCCACACGTATTTATCCGTTGTTAAAACAGGAATTGGCAAATAATGATGCAATCAAGGGAATTTCAGCATCGGAAATGGGAATGGGTGCCGAACAAGGTTTCATGAGGTATTTTCTTGAGTATGGGGATAAACAAGGGCCTGTGGTAACCTATCCTGTGGACTTGAATTTCTTGGATGTGATGGGCATGCAATTGATTTCGGGCAGAAACTTTGACTCACGGTTTGCATCCGACTCCATTAGTTCCATCATTGTAAATGAGGCATTTTTAAGAGAGTATAATATCCCGGAGCAAGATGCCATAGAAACACAGGTAATTGAAAAAAATCATAGAGGCGAAAGTTCAACAAGAACAATTATCGGGGTCATAAAAGATTTCAACTTTGGTGCATTGAGCAATGTCGTAGAACCACAAATATTTCTCCAATCCGCTTCTTTGAATGCCCGAAAGATTTATATAAGACTGAATCCTGGGAATGTTTCGGAAACACTTTCAACGATTGGCTCTAAATGGAACGACTTAGCTTCCGGATTACCTTTTCAATATAACTTTCTTGATGATAATTTTGACCGCTTCTACAAAAAGGAAAAGCGGTGGAGTGGTATTGCGGGAAGTGCTGGATTAATCTCTATTTTTCTAGCATGCCTAGGCTTGTTCGGCCTCGCAGCCTTATCGGCCGTGAAGCGAACTAAGGAAATCGGAATACGAAAAGTGTTGGGGGCCTCGTCATCCTCCGTGGCAAAATTATTATCCAAAGAATTCACGAAACTGGTGCTACTTGCAATACTTATTGCCTCGCCTATCGTCTGGTATTTCATGGATAAATGGCTCCAGGATTACGCATACAGAATTAATATAGATTGGTGGGTGTTTGTTGGGGCCGGAGCTTTAGCGATCGGTATAGCACTTTTAACGGTAAGCCTTCAAGCTATCAAAGCGGCGAATGCCAACCCTGTAAAAAGCCTACGTACAGAGTAAAAGAACCAAGACCCCAAAGGTTTTCAAAACCTTTGGGGTCTCATAAAAGTCAATAGATTATGTTCAAAAACCATCTAAAAATTGCCCTTAGAAATCTGAACAAAAGAAAAGGTTTCGCCTTAATCAATATCATCGGGTTGGCACTGGGCGTTTGGTGTAGTTTTATGATCGCGCTTTGGGTCATGGATGAATTCAAACACGATGCTTTTCATGAAAAAGGCACCAGAATTTATCAGCTATTGCAGAATAACACCGCCCAAAGCGGCGAACTTCAGACAATGGAGAATACGGCATATCCCATTGGCGATGCCCTTGTAGACCAATTTCCTGAGATTGAAGAAATAACCAGACTTGCCGGCCCTCATCAATGGGAGTTGAATATTTCCGAGGAACTGGTTCAGACCCAAGTAGCTGCTGCGGATCCAAGTTTTTTCAATATTTTTTCCTTTCCTTTAAGAGAAGGAAATTCCGAGAGTTGTCTCTTAGATTTGAATAGCATCGTTATCTCACAAGAATTGGCTGACAATCATTTCCCAGAAGGTAATGTGGTCGGTAAGACCTTGGATCTAATCAAGGATGAAAATAAAATTGCTTTTAACATAACCGGGGTTTTCGAAAACATTCCCGAATATTCTTCGCTCCAATTCAATGCGGTCATCCCAATAGATAATTACCTTCCCTTTAATACCCATTACGACAATTGGGGCAATTCGTGGCTAACGACCTACGTATTGCTTGACGAAGGCATCCCCGTGGGCGAAGTAAACCAAAAAATATCCGATTTGCCAAAAAAAATGGCCGATGCCGATTGGTTCAAATTATTCTTACAGCCTTTTCAAGACCGCTACCTTTATTCCAAATATGAAAACGGAACGGTTACCGGGGGTAGAATCGATTACGTGAAATTATTTCTTGTCATTGCGGCCTTTACCTTGTTGATCGCCTGTTTCAATTTTATAAACCTGACAACGGCTTGGTCGGTTAGAAGGTCTAAAGAGGTGGGAATAAAAAAGGTAATGGGAGCCAATAAACGTTCATTGACCGCCCAATTCTTTATGGAATCTGTGGTGCTAGTTTTAATAGCCGTGGTATTGGCGGTAGTTTTGGCCAAGATTTCAATGCCGACATTCAATGAAATCGCCTTAAAAGACATTACAATTGACTTTTCGGATCCATTTCTTTATTTGACGTTAATAGCCCTGGTTTTGATTACATCCCTATTTTCAGGAATTTATCCTGCGTTATTTCTGTCATCCTTTAATCCGATCAAAGCCTTAAAAGGAAAAATCAAAGGTAATGTGGGTCAGGTCGTTTTGAGAAAAGGGCTGGTCATAACACAGTTCTTTCTTTGTATGATTATGGTCGTAGGTACAATTGTGGTATACCTACAGCTGAGATATATTCAGAATAAAAATCTCGGCCTTGATAAGGAGAACGTAATTTATGTACCTATGGATACCGAAACCTATAGACATGCAAGGTCGTTTAGAGCAGAATTGGCCAAATACCCCAGTATTAAGAAGGTAAGTACATCCAATGCAGAATTTATAGACAATATGGGAAGAACGGGAGATCCGGTATGGGAAGGCAAAAATCCCGAATCGAGTCCCGGATTTGCGATAATAGATGTGGATTATGGTTTTATGGAAATGATGGGGATATCCTTGCTCAAAGGAAGGTATTTTTCCCCGGCCTTTTCAACGGATAGCCTGAACTACATCATCAATGAAGCGGCAGCCAAAGTTATGGAGCTAGAAAATCCGATTGAAAAATCATTGAGTTTTTGGGGAGACGAGGGTGGAAAAATTATCGGGGTGGCAAAGGATTTTCATTTTGCCTCTATGCACAATACTATTGATCCCATGATTCTTCGATGCAGGCCTTCTGGGGCGGAGTTTTTCTATGTCAAATCGGAAGCGAACAAAACAAAGGAGGCCATTGCCAGCTTGGAACAGGTGCACGGGCAATTCAGCAGCCTGCCCTTTAATTATCATTTTTTGAATGAAACCCTTGAAAAGGTATATGATGCTGAACAAAAAATAGAAAAGCTGGGCGGCATTTTCGCCGTGTTGGCCATATTCATTTCCTGTCTTGGATTGTTCGGACTTGCGGCCTTTGCTGCCGACCAACGTACCAAGGAGATTGCAATGCGAAAAGTTCTGGGAGCTAGCGTGACCGGATTGTTCAACATGATGTCAAAGGATTTCGTCAAACTCATACTAATCGCGCTTTTGGTTGCCATGCCTATTTCGTGGTACGTCATGAACAATTGGATTCAAGGTTTTGCATTTCACATTGACATCAGTTGGTGGATGTTTGCACTTTCCGGTCTTATGGTTTTGCTGATCGCCCTGTTTACGGTTAGTTACCACACTTTAAAAGCAGCAAGAACGAACCCGGTAAAAAGTTTGCGAACGGAATAAAAGAAACTAGACCCCAAAGGTTTCAAAAACCTTTGGGGTCTCACAAAAAACGAAAACCATGTTCAAA
>QIJL01000134.1 GCA_003232435.1 Flavobacteriales bacterium
TGCAAAAGATATTTTGAAACAGTTGGAAATAGAAGGAGAGATATCCAACATTATTGGAGATTCACTCCATATGTACATCCCTGTGACCAAACCAGGGCATAGGATCTCTATCAAAGCAGATCTGGTCTTGGGTATTGCATCTATCCATAGCGGACGAACTAACTTTTGGAACAAATTGATCTGGCTCCATACAATGCCGGGTCCCCACAATGCCAATATCCGTGGCAATTGGGCTTTAACCAAACTTTGGGGCTCCTTTGTTGATTTCTCTGTTATCTGTCTTTTTTTCTCAAGTATCACAGGAGTCATTCTTTGGTACTTCTACAAAAATGAAAGGAAAATAGGAATTATTGCATTAGCAATTGGGCTATTTTCAATGGTATCACTTATTATTGGTCTTATAATTTAATTTACTGAAGATGAACCGTACTCAAAAATATAAAAATATAAAAAAATGGAATCGTAAAATCCATATATACCTTGGCTTGTTCTTGCTCCTATTTATATGGTTGTTTGGGCTTAGTGGCATGTTGCTTAACAACCACTGGGATTTTGCTAATTCATGGGAGAAAAGAAAAGTGACCAGCTATGATAAAATAATTGAGATAAGCAAAGAGAGGGATAAACACATTCTGGTAGGTGAGATCATGGACAAACTAAGTATGGACGGTAGTATTTATAATCTGAGGTATTCAAGCGACTCTGTCAGATTGGAGTTCATTGCTGCTAAACCAGGAAAGCGGTATGAAGTTAAAGCCGGCCTAAGTGACGGAAAAATAGCAGTCAAAGAAACAATACTTGATGGATGGGATGCGATGCGATCAATGCATAAACTGCGCAACCCGATGCCTAACGAAGAGGATGAAAGATACCAACCTGTTTGGGCCTTCATTTGGAGTATCTCAATGGATATTGTATCAGTAGGCTTAATTATAATTTGTTTGGGCGGATGGTATTTATGGCTTCAAGCCGATAGAAAAAGGATTTATCTGGGGACAATATCAATTTCCGGAGGGTTTGTTTTGTGCGCGTACCTTTTATTTTTTTAATTGAAATGATTAATCCAGAACTAAACCTTGACATATTAGCTTTTGTTAAAAAAAATAATGGTAATTAAAAAATTAACTTTTGCAGTAGTATCAATATATTTATTATTTCTGTTTATAGGGGCAAAAACCACATCGGCTAATCAAAACAGTGAAAAGCCTAATGTCATAATATTTTTTACAGACGATCAGGGTTATGGTGACTTGGGTTGCTATGGTGCTAAAGGCTTTGATACTCCCAACCTGGACCGTATGGCAGAACAGGGTACCAGATTTACAAATTTTTATGTGGCAGCTTCAGGTTGTACGCCTTCCCGTGTTGCGTTGTTGACAGGACTCTATCCACAACGGGTAGGTCTTCCGCAGGTGCTTGACGACAGAGCAAAAATAGGACTAAGCCCAGGGGAAATCACTTTGGCTAATTACCTGAAACAAAATGGATATGCAACTGGGATATTTGGCAAATGGCATTTAGGAAGCCTGCCTCAATTTATGCCGCTGCAACACGGGTTTGATGAATTTTTTGGTATCCCCTATTCGATGGATATGTGGCCATTTCATCCAGCTCCATATTTAAATTATGTCTACAAAGCGTTGCCTTTATATGAAAATGAAAAAATTATAGAATACAATCCTAATAACAATATGTTCACTGTTTGGCCAAAATTTGAAACCTTGCTCACCATGTATGCCGATGATTATTTCAATAACAACATATGGATTTGGGGAGACAAACCTCATTGGGCCTATAAAAAACCAGAGTTCATGATCCGTGAGACAAACAGGGAGGCCATCGAATGGACACCAAACACAATTGAATCTCAAGTAAGCATCAACGGCCAGACAGCCCATATACAACTGATTTCTGACACACCCAATTTGAAAGAATATCAAATGAAAGAATTGCCTTCCGGAGACTGGGGAAAAGTGGAAAACAGTATTGATTTAAATTTATCAGATAATACCCATGAATTTGCATTTCGAGTTGAAAATCTCGCAAATGTCTATGGGCCGGAACACAATATAAAAATTCAAGTTGAATAGCCTTTTTTAAACAAATAGCATGCAACCCCTGAAAATGAATTGTGACTTTGAAAATTCAATAAAAAAAGGACAGGCAATATTGGTAGCATTATTATTGTTTATGCCAGTGCTTATTAGTCAGGCTCTATCTGGAGCATTTGGCACAGGGGAAGGTGATAGATTGTATCAAAATAAGACAGATAAAATCAACCAATTGAGTGTTGAAAAAGCTCAGGTCACTTCACAAAATAAGCAGGAAGTATTTGAATGGGAGTACGCCAAACCTGAGCGCGTCGGACTTTCATCTGAAAAAATTGACAATCTGATTGAACTTCATAAAAAGAGGAAAACAAAAAAGCTGCTTGTAATAAAGGATGATAAAATAATCTGTGAGTGGTATGCCCCGGGCTCTGAAGATTCGGTCAACCGACATTATACTGCCTCCCTTGCTAAGGCATTTGTAGGTGGCATGTCACTTTTGGTTGCACTCAATGACCAATTGATTTTTCCGGATGCTCCAGCCTGTAATTATATCCCGCAATGGGAAAAAGACAATCAAAAATCAAAGATCACATTTCGTTATCTTGATACGCATATTTTTTTGTTTAGACTTATTTATGCATAAATATTAGTGATAGTTATGAATCAAATGAATGTACACAAACCGGATGCTAAAAGAGCAAATAGTTATGGAATAACGCTTTTCATGTGTTCAACACTTGCTCTCTTTTTGAGTCTATTTGGGTGCATAGATAAAAAATCTGACTCCATCCTCAAAGAAACGTCTTCCTCTTCCAATAATATCTTTTTTTATACTGACCCAAATAAGAAAAGTATTGACCCAGAAGAATTACTCACCTATGGCCTCTTTATTAACGCACCATGGGAAAAAGGTGGTTTCTTATACCTTAATTTCCCTGAACACCTGGAGTACAATCCCGTTGGAAATACAATTCTACGTCACTACGACAGTATTCCCAATCCGTGGATCATATCACCGGATAAGAAACAGGCATCATTTAGAGTGGAAAGTTTGGCACTTAAAGACGTGTATGTGGAATCTTTTGCGCGTGTATTGGATGGTAATGATTTTCCATTTGATGCCCAGGGAGTCCATGTGGCTATGAGAATTATTAATCGTGGGTCAAAAACGCTACCTGTAATTCGTCCCTTAATATGCAATCAATTCACAGACCTGACCGGGTTTCCGCAGAGCCATCATGATTTTCAACACAATTTCATTGTGATCGATGATCAGATCATTGCCCTGGCAGATTTGCCTACAAAAGATATGAAAACCACTTTTAAGGGTTGTGTAGTCAAAGGCTCTTCTCAAAGAGATACCCGCGCCGAAAAAAATGGGGGACTGATAGAAAAGGACATGGACATGGCTTTGTCTGTAGTTACCTCTATGGACAATGAACGAAAAGTGATTTTTTGGTGGACTCCAGGGAAAAGTATGATTGCCAATGCATTCATTCCTTGCATCCACGCAGATCCCTATTTCGGCACGTTGAAGCCTGGTGAAGAGGCTTATGCTGAAGGTTTAATTCTTTTTACGGAAGGGGAAATTAAGCCTATTGTGAAATACTTGAAGAATAAACGACTGACAAGTTTTTTAAATAATAATAAACATTCATTCAATACTCAACTTTCAATAAATTAGTATAGATGAAAACACTAATATATCATTTTGTCATATTCATCTCTATTGCATGTTTCTCTGGAGAGGCGATGTCACAAAAAACCATTACTGTCAGACCGATCGAAATTGATGATGTTCTGATCAATCCGGGAATAGGTTTTACAACTTTTCAAATGTTCAATGGAGACAATTTACCTCCCAATATGGATGTATTAACTAATCCAAATATAGAGGACTATCAACATCCAAAAGGAAATTTTGCGAACATGGGACATCCAAATACTTCCATCGCCTATTTCAGAATCCTATGGCAATTCATCGAACCCAATGAAGGTGAATATAAATGGGATTATATTGATAAGCTTCTTGAAATTGCTCACCAGCGCAGCCAAACCCTCATGTTGAGAATCGCTCCATACAAGGGACAACCCGGAAAGGATGTTCCAGCCTGGTACAGGTCATACGTTGGAAGCAAAAGAGATTTTGCTCATCAAAAATGGGTTGTTGATCCAGAGGACTCACGGTATGCACTTTATTTTGGAAATATGATCAGAGCACTCGGAGATCGCTATGATGGACACCCGGATTTGGAGAGTATTGATCTTTCTATTGTCGGCTGGGCTGGAGAAGGTGGCGGCACAGAGTTATTATCTGACCATACAATGAAAAAATTGACTGATGCATACACCGATTCTTTTAAAAAAACACCTCTTACTTTGCTTATACATGGAAAAAAAGCAACTGAATACATCAAATCGAAGGCTACTGTTGGCTGGCGTCAGGATTGCCTGGGAGACCTTGATTTTTGGGCTGATGAACAGAATGGCTGGACGCATATGTATGATTACTACCCACAAACAATCATCAATTACGACATGCAGGATGCCTGGAAAAATTCACCGGTTCTTTTTGAAGTATGTGCCGACATGATGAAGTGGAAAAATAGACACGGGTACGATGAAGAGGATTTAAATTACATTATAGACCAATCCTTAAAATGGCACATATCTTCTTTTAATAATAAATCATCGAAAATTCCTGAAGAATGGTGGCCGCAGATAAATAGATGGCAGAAAAAAATGGGATACCGTTTTGTGTTACGAAAATTTACCTATCCTGAAAAACTAAAGCCCGGAGAAAAGCTATCATTTACATCATGGTGGGAAAATAAGGGCGTCGCTCCATGTTATAAAAAATATCCACTGGCGATCCAATTAAAGAATAAGCAAAACACGCAGATCCTAATCACAGAAGCTGATATCAGGAACTGGCTTCCCGGAGACAATCTTTTTGATGATGCTGTATTTCTACCCATGGATATGCAGGCTGGAGAATATAATCTTCAAATTGGCATTATTGATCCGTTGACTAACATGGCAAAAATAAAACTGGCTATTGAAGGAAAAACACCTGACGGGTGGTATAACCTTGGAAAAATGATCATTCAATAAACAAATCACCATAATCCTATATCGATGAAAACACAAGCAATTATTTTTTCCTTAATCATTTCCATTGCATATATCTCTACTGAGGTATTTGCGCAGAAAACAATTTATGTCAGGCCAACTGAGATAGATGATGTATTGACCAATCCCGGCATTGGTTTCATGACTTTCCAACGATTTAATGGTGATGAACTGAATGAAGGCATTGGATGGACTGAGGGTCACCCAATAGACTATCAGAAATTTGACGGAGACCTTGAAAACAAAGACCACCCGATGACCTCCATTGTCTACTTTAGAGTTTATTGGAAATATATGGAACCGAAAATGGAGGCATATAACTGGGCGATGATAGACAAAGCCCTAAAAACAGCTCACGAAAGGGGACAGACCCTCTTACTGCGTATCGCTCCTTATGGCTCAGGTACAGACCCTAAGACTGATGTCTCGACCTGGTATCGTGAGATGATTGGTGACAAACAGGAATGGTTACCCGAAGGAGAGGGATGGCGTGTCGATGCTGAAGATCCAAGATATGCGAAGTATTTTGGAGCATTGATTAGCGAATTAGGAAAGCGCTATGACGGCCACCCTGACTTAGAAGCCGTTGACCTTTCTATTGTTGGTTTTTGGGGAGAAGGAAGAGGTTCAAATATACTAACTCAAAAAACTAGGGCTACACTTGTAAATGCCTATACAGACCATTTCAAGGAGACACCTCTTATTATGTTAATGACAGATGAAGTAACTAATAAATACATATTATCGCAAGCCAATGTAGGTTGGCGAGTAGATTGTGTAGGTGATCTTGACTTTTGGGCAGATGAGCAAAATGGCTGGTCGCACATGTATCGCTATTATCCACAGGGTATTATAAATTACGGAATGAAAGATGCTTGGAAAACTGCTCCTATTAGTTTGGAGATTTGCGGAACATTTAAAAACTGGAAAGAAAAACAAGGCTACACAGCTAAAGATGTAGATTATATTATTAATGAAACTTTAAAATGGCACATATCGTCATTCAATGCTAAATCGTCTAGTGTACCTCCTGAATGGAAGGCACAAATTGACGAGTGGTTAAAGAAAATGGGGTACCGTTTTGTGCTTCGTAGTTTTTCGTTCCCTGAATTTATAAAGCCCAATAAAAAACTCTCCTTTAAATCTTGGTGGGAAAACAAAGGTGTTGCGCCATGTTATAAAAAGTTTATACTAGCGATTCGGCTTAAAAATGAGCATCAAACAGAAATAATGCTTACAGATGCAAATATTAATTCCTGGCTTCCTGGTGATAATATCTACGATGACTCCATATTTATTCCTTCCGATATGAAAATAGGAGAATATGAAATACAAGTAGGAATTATAGACAGACAAACGCATAAGCCTAAAATAAATTTAGCTATTGAAGGCAGAGATAGTGAAGGCTGGTACACAATAGGTAAAATTAACGTTAAAAATAATTAAACTAAAGTAATAACTATGCGACTTTTAAACATTCTATTTTTATCGATTATCTTTTTAATCTTTAGCAACTGCCAAAACGAATCGATTCATGCCGATGTGATTGTTTATGGAGGAACTTCAGCAGCAATCACTACCGCTGTTCAACTGGCTAAAATGGGAAAGTCGGTAGTGGTAGTTTCACCCGATAAGCATTTGGGGGGGTTAACCTCTTCAGGTCTGGGCTATACCGACACCGGAAATAAGGAAGTGATTGGTGGTCTGGCCAGAGAGTTCTACCAAAGAATTTATACATATTATCAAATGCCTGAAACCTGGGTTTGGCAAAAACAAGAAGCTTATGGAAACAAAGGCCAAGGTATACCAGCGATCGACGGCCCATCCAGGACTATGTGGATCTTCGAACCCCATATTGCAGAAAATGTCTTTAACGACTTTATCGAGGAACACCAGATCCAAGTTTTCAAAGATGAATGGTTGGACAGAGAAGAAGGCGTGAATGTGAAAAACGGTAAAATCATATCATTCACTACCTTGAATGGACAAAGATATTCAGGAAAAATATTCATTGATGCCACCTATGAAGGGGACCTGATGGCGGCGGCAGGGGTTAGTTATCATCTGGGAAGAGAAGCTACTAATGAATATGAAGAGCCCTGGAATGGCATTCAAACCGGAGTATTGCATCATGGACATCACTTTGGAGAAATGAATATTAGCCCCTATGTGGTCCCTGGTGATCCGA
>QIJL01000532.1 GCA_003232435.1 Flavobacteriales bacterium
GCTTTGTTAAGTGATTTTCCTTGTAACAAGCTACCCGGATAAATTACCGAGGCATTTGGATTGAACAATGGAAAACCATTGTCACCACCACCGGGCGAGAGCGCACTATATGTTTTCGTAGTGCAGTTCCAAACTACACCGTCGATAATCTCGTTTGACTCTGCTTCATCCTTTAGTTCATTGGAGGTCGTGGTCGGGTCAAAAGCGCCTCCTTTGGCAATAACATCGTCGAAATTTTTTGATGCCGGTGGCAGTTTATTGCCGTCACCATCGTCACCATCTTCAATGGGAGCTGGAATAGGTTCATCTTTGCTACAAGATGTAAAGCTAAATGTCAATGCCAACATTAAAATTAAAATTCCGAATAATCGTTTTGGCGTTTTCATAATCTATTTGTTTTGTGGTTAAACTTTTACATTTTGTTTTGTGTGACCTGCTCGATATGTGTCTGCAGTACGTAACCGAGCAAGACCACAAAACTAGATTGTCAACCTAATGACACCACAAACCTAGGCCGTGAAGATCTGGGTTAAAAAAAACGAAGGGGTACGAAAAGGGTACGCGATTTTTAAGAGGGGGTACAAAAAGGGTACAAGCCGGGAAGTACTGATTCTAAAGGTACTCGGAGAAGATGGAATAGCTGGTCTAGATGGATAGTATTGTAGTTTCCAATGAATCTTCAGGCGATAAATTCATTTTTTTGCGTAAACGTTGCCTTGCTTTTTTGACTCCGTCGGACGAAATGTTTAAGATATTGGCAATTTCCTTAGAGGAAAGACTCATTTTTATTAAGGCCATTAACCGTAGTTCGGTACGGGAAATGTCCGGATATTTTTTTGTAGCATCACCAGCAAAATCTTTATGTACTGCTTCAAAGTATTGGGTAAAGTTCTCCCAAACCTTATCGTCTTGTTGGTCGAAATTGATAGTTTGTATGAGCTCTTGATATGCCCTACCTCCACCTTCTGAAGTTTTGAGTTCCTCGGCTTTTTGTTTTAATCCCTCTAACACTTCGTTCTTTTTTGCTAAATGCAGCGCATGGGTAGTGAGCTCTTTTTTCTTAAAGGCCAATTCAGCTTTTACGCGATCACGTTCCAATCTATTGCGCTTCATTTTTTGGCGAATGCCATAATAGGTCAGGCCAAAAAGCACAATCGTGGTCAAAAGCCCTGCTATTAGGCCAATACGCTGAAGGTTCGCCGCTTTTTCTTTTTCTTCTAAAAGGGCGATCTCTTTCTTCTGTAATTCAATTTCCTGTTCGCTTTTTTCAGTTTTGTATCTTAACTCAAGTGCACTGATTTTTTGGCTGTTCTCTTGACTGAATATACTATCATGTGTTGCAGAATAAATTTTTCGGTATTCGTATGCTTTTGATACATTGCCCAGCTTCTCATAAGTATCTGAGATTTTAAGATAATCGTCAACAATTTCTATATTGTTTGAGGTTTGTTTTGATATTTCCAAGCTGCGTTTGAATTGTTGCAGGGCTGTATCGTACTTTTTTTCCTTAAAATAGACATCCCCTAAATTTCGGGTGGCCAGGCCTACCATGCTCATTTCTCCGTTTGCCGTGCTGAGTTTTAAAGATTTACCTAAATACTCTTTTGCGGTTTCCAAAGAATCCATCCGAATATATACAGAACCGATCAAATTATACTGCTCCCCCAATTCTAGCTGACGGTTATTTTCTTCAAAATAGGGGATGGCCCCAAAATATAACTGCAAGGCTTCTTTGTATTGATGCGTCTGCACCAAATTAGTCGCCCGGTTGGATCTGGTGATGGCCAGACCATATTTTAGTCCATGTTTGACACAAATGTCCTCAACTCTGCTGTAATAGTCGTTGGATACGGCTAGGTTGCCTATTTTTGAGTATAACTTCCCAATATTCATAAGAACTGGGGCCATATCTTCCTCTGGTCTCTTTTGTCTTTCACTTATTTTAATATATTTCAAATACGATTCCAAAGCCGCTCCCGTTTGTCCTAGATTTTTTTGCGTTACGCCAAGTGAGTTGTGTGATGATGCTAATTGTCTTTGATCATCGAGTTCGGTATATCGTGTAATGGCACGTTTATAATATGCCGAGGCTTTCGCAAATTCGGAGGTATAAGCATAATATTCACCCTCATCATAAAGTAGCATCGCCTCCAACTTTTTATCATTAAGATCTTTCGCAAACGCTTGCGCCGAATCTAAATATGGTTTTGCTTTTTTGGGTTCTTTTTGTATGTAAGCCCTAAAAAGCTCGTGATAAGTTTTGACCAAAACGGTATCTTTTTGTAATGGTATTAGGCTAATAAGACTATCGATATTTATATTTATTGGTCTTATCGATTGTGAAAACACTTGAAAGGGTAGGCTTGCAAAAAAGAGATATAGAAATAATTTTAGGGATGGCTTCATAAGGTGGTTGGTCTGCAACTAAAAATACTCAATTTTCGTAGACCATTCTCTATTTACTTACTGTTGTTAAAAACCTATTACAATTATTGGCAAAGAACACTTCTTCAAGTTTTCGATTTCCCTATTTTTGCCCATGCAAAACAAAGTCCTAATTCTAGATTTTGGTTCTCAATACACACAACTTATCGGTAGACGCGTTCGAGAGCTGAATATTTTCTCTGAAATCAAGCCGTATAACAAACCCCCTGAAGACCTTTCTCAATACGATGCGGTCATACTCTCGGGTTCTCCGTATTCCGTTCGTGCCAATGATGCACCGCATCCCGATCTATCTGAAATCAAAGGTAAAAAGCCTTTACTGGGTGTCTGTTATGGGGCACAATATCTCGCACATTTCAATGGCGGGAATGTCGAGAAATCGAATACCAGGGAATATGGCCGGGCGAACTTGACTTCCATTTCCAACGAAGAGCCTTTTTTCTATGAAATTACCGAAGGCTCACAAGTTTGGATGAGCCATGCGGATACCATCAAAGAACTTCCCGAAAATGCAAAATTGTTGGCAAGTACCAACGATGTCAAGAATGCGGCATTTAAGTTCGATGGTGAGGACACCTATTGCATACAGTTCCACCCTGAGGTATACCACACGACCCAAGGCAAGCAAATCTTAGAAAACTTCTTGATCCATATTGCGGGTCTTGAACAGACCTGGACCCCAGATGCATTTGTGGAAACGACGGTTTCCGGATTAAAAGCAAAAATCGGCAACGATAAAGTTATTCTTGGGCTTTCTGGCGGAGTTGATTCTACGGTTGCCGCCGTTCTGCTGCACAAGGCCATCGGCAAGCACCTGCATTGTATTTTCGTCAACAACGGACTCCTTAGAAAGAACGAGTTTCAAGATGTACTCGAACAGTACGAGGGCATGGGGCTCAATGTAAAAGGCGTTGATGCTTCGGCACGCTTTTTGGATGCCTTGGCCGGAGAGAGTGACCCCGAAAAGAAAAGAAAAATTATCGGGCGTGTCTTTATCGAGGTTTTCGATGATGAATCGCATTTGGTAGAAGATGCCAAATGGTTGGCACAGGGTACGATCTACCCCGATGTTATAGAATCGGTCTCGGCCACAGGTGGCCCTTCCGCAACCATAAAAAGCCATCATAATGTGGGCGGTTTGCCCGATTATATGAAATTGAAAATAGTGGAACCTTTAAAAATGTTGTTCAAGGATGAGGTGCGTAGAGTTGGGCGAAGTATGGCTATTGGCGACGAACGCTTAGGTAGACATCCCTTTCCAGGACCTGGATTGGGAATTCGAATTTTGGGGGATATTACCGCAGAGAAAGTGGCCATATTACAGGAAGTTGACCATATTTTTATCAACGGATTGCGTGAATGGGGACTTTATGACAAGGTCTGGCAGGCCGGAGCCATGCTTTTGCCCGTAAATAGTGTAGGGGTCATGGGCGATGAACGCACTTATGAAAAATGCGTAGCTTTGAGAGCGGTGGAAAGTACCGATGGTATGACCGCGGATTGGGTCAATCTACCGTATGAGTTTTTGCAGAAAACGTCGAATGAAATAATCAATAAGGTGCCCGGTGTAAATAGGGTTGTATACGATATAAGTTCAAAACCCCCGGCGACCATAGAATGGGAATAACAATGAAGCGAATTTTAAAAACAAGCCTGCTATTGATCCTTTTTGTTTTTATAGGATGCAAGGCCACTGCCCAGAAGTTTACCACACACGCAGTTAAAGATGGGGAAACCCTTGAGAGTATCTCAAAACAATATCGGGTCACACCTTATACCATTCTCACTTATAATAAAGAGATCAAGCAAGGGCAAGAGCTTAAGCCAAATACAATTTTGGTTATTCCCGCAGATGGAGCGGCCGCTGAACAACCTTCAAAACCCGTAGTGGTAAATGACAAAAGTGGTTCGGATAAAAATGGGGCTGAACAAGAAGAACCAAATGGCTTTACTTCGCATAAAGTCAGAAAAAAGGAGACCCTGTATGGCATTGCAAAACGCTATAACATTACCGAGGAGGATATCAAACGCTATAATAGGGACTTATATTCGGCCCAGTTAAAAAAGAGAATGGTACTTCGCATACCCAAATATAAAAGAGTAAGGCCGGAAGACGGCGAATTGGATCCTGAGGATTTTATGACCTACACCGTTGCACCCAAGGAGACACGGTGGAGTATTGCCCATAAACATAGCATTACCATTGACAGTATGGTCGTTTTGAACCCGGATCTTTCAAAGACTTCCGATTACCTTCGGGAAGGTCAAGAACTGAGAATGCCCAGACTGCCAGGAAGTACGGTGGAGAACCAAGAAACACAACTATTTATTTCCTATACTATTCCTCCGAAAATGAACTTTTATCAATTGCAGCAGCAATTTGGAGTAAAAGCGGAAGAAATAGTAAGGCTAAATCCAGAGCTTAAGGATGGCTTGAAAGAAGGCATGATCATCCGCATTCCACAAAAAAAGTTGGATGCCGGCGAGGTCAATACCGACAGTTTTAATTTTTACGAGGTAAAACCGAAACAGAATGAATTTAGGCTTACGCGCAAGTTCGGTATGACATGGAAGGAACTCGTCGAGCTTAATCCAGATTTAAACGAAGGGCTAAAAGCAGGCATGATCTTAAAACTGCCCAAGGACCAAAAAGGTAACTTTGAAGTACGGAATGCATTGGTGCTGGATAAGATCAATCTTTTGGATAGCGTCAACACTACGAACAGGCCCAAGTTGGTCTTTTTGTTGCCTTTCCGATTGAATAGGTTGAATCTTGATGACAAAGATGAAGTTGAGGAGCTCATCGAAAAACGAAGTAGCCTCAAATTGAGTCTAGGATTGTACTCTGGGGCATTGATAGCCGTGGATTCCATAGCAAAATTAGGAGTTTCGGTAGATGTAAAAACTTTTGATAATCAACTGGACCTTGTGAAAACAAAGGAAATCTTGATGCGCGAAAATCTATCCGATTTTAGTGCCATCGTAGGTCCTCTGGATATTGCTTCATTAAAGGAGGTTGCCGTTAGAGCTGCGGACAAAGGAGTGCCCGTAATAGCACCGATTCGAGCTAATAGCGATATAAGCCTGAAGAATGTTTTCTTCTCGTACACTTCCGATGCCGTATTGAGAAAGAAAATGATCGATTATGTAAAAAGCGTGTACACCGATCAAAATATTGTTGTTATCGCCGACTCTACCCGTGTTGTCGTACGCGATTCCTTGCTTTCCAACTTTCCAGAAGCGAAAATGGCCGAGGTAGTGGAGGAGGAAAAAAACATCGGTGTAGAAATCGATAAATTAAAATTGCTGCTTTCCAAGGAAAAAGAGAATTGGGTTTTTGTGGAAAGTTCTAATTTCAAATTGGTTACCAGTGTTACATCGATTCTTAATTCCATGCAAAACTCACTTCTAGACCCTGAAAAGGATAAAGAAAAAGTAAAGTTGAGAATGTTCACCACGTATAAAGACAAGGCTTTCGACAGTGATGTAATATCGAGTACACATTTGTCAAATCTCAACTTTACCTATCCATCGGTATACAGAGAACCGGGCAACAACGACTTTGTGAAAAAATACAGAAAACGTTTTGGCGGAGAACCTGATCGTTATGCTGTGCGAGGTTTTGACATGACCTATGATCTATTATTGAAATTGGCGTACAAAAATGATTTGATCGGTATTTCTAAATTGATAGGAGAGACAGAATATGTCGGCAATAAATTTTCGTATGAAAAAGATTTCGCTTCAGGGTATTTTAATCAGGCCTCTTATATTATGAGCTATGACGATTTACGTATAAAAGAAGTAAAACCAGAATCGAAATGACCTCAAAAGTTATCTATAATGGTGGGTTAAGAACGACCTGCGAACATCTTCGTTCGGGAAATACCTTTATCACCGATGCCCCGATAGACAACAATGGGCAAGGTCAAGCATTTTCCCCCACTGATACCGTTGCTACGGGTCTAGCTAGTTGTGTGTTAACGATGATGGGCATAAAGGCGCGACAGTTGGAGGTCGATTTGAAAAATTCGACTGCCGAACTGACCAAGTATATGGCGGCAGACCCGAGACGGATTTCTAAAATAGAAGTGATCTTGAGCCTTCCTTCCGATATTTCCGATAAGAACAAAAAGATTTTAGTGCACACTGCTAATACCTGCCCTGTGCATTACAGTCTACACCCTGATATCGAAAAAGTAATTTCCTTCAATTGGGTGCTCTAAGAATTTCAATTTTGTTCTTGGTCTTGTTTTGTGCTCGAGTCGAGGCTCAAAATGAAGAAGATCGAGTTTTGCCCTGGACCTCGGAGCGCAGGTTGACCTGGGCCGATTACCAAGGGAGGGCTTTAAAGACCGAATGGGCATCGGCAACTACGGCAAGCGGTATTACCTATTCATTGAACAGTATTATCGGTAACAACGAATCTCGACTCGAGATAATCGTTGTGTCACTTTTTTACCCTGATAAATCATGGTACAAACCAGATTTATGCGATGATGTGGTACTAAGCCATGAGCAACTTCACTTTGACATTACAGAACTTTTTGCGAGAAAGTTCAGGGAACGTTTGAAAAGCGTTAAGAACGATAAAAACATCAAGAAAAAAATACGTGCCATTTTTGTTGAGATCAACAAAGAACTCAACACTTTTCAGAACAAATACGATCGTGAGACGAACTATTCACGTAATGTGCCGGAACAACTGGTCTGGAATAAAAAAATCACGGAAGATTTAGTGGTCGAAGAATAGAACCCTCCCCCAAAGGGATGGTCAGATGAAGCTTCTTAGAGCCTGTTTTGAAATATGTCGTTAGAATTGTTATGGCCTATTTTTGATGCAGAACGAGGCAAAATTTTCAAGCATAGCATCGCTA
>QIJL01000385.1 GCA_003232435.1 Flavobacteriales bacterium
TTTCAATATTGATCCCCGATCGGTTACAGTTTGGTCTTACGTCTTATGTCTAGTAGCGCAGCGGTCTAGGGTCTTTAACCGGACACTATTGATTTCTTTTTTACATTCTTCTCATACAATGCCACCCAATCTTCTACTGTGCTCTTAGTGCACAGATCCGTAATAAGTTCATACGGAATATCATCCATAGACTTAAAACGCACACAGCTCTTGCCCATATCCAATTTCCGCTTACAGTGCTTTGGATATTCAGCAACGAACCAATCGCATAATTTTTGGTCGGCATAAATGCCCGAATGATAAAGTGCCACAAAGTTTTTTTGTGAGGCTAGGTTCATGAACGGTAATGGCAATTTCGGGTCACAATGGTATCCATCAGGATATAGGGAATGAGGCACTACCCAGCCTAACATGCCGTAGCTCATTTGTTCCTTAAAACCCTTTGGAATTTTTTTGTTGATGATGCCTCTAATTTTCGAAATTACGGGTTGATGCTCCCCGGGAAGTTGCAAAATATATTCTTCAGGCGAATTCGCTTTGTACTGCATATCTATTAATTTTTGCGTTGTAGAATCAATGCCGAAAGCAATGAAATTATAAAACCGATTACAAACACCATCATGGACATGATGAAAAAATGAACAAACGGATTCAAGAACATTTCTTTTTCTGATTCCAATTCAGCTTTCCGAGTTTCAAATTCGTCGGCCGGCAAAGATCTCGCCTGTTCAAGCATGCCCTCGTAATATTCGTTCATGAAGTCGGGATTTATGAATTTTACGTAAATGATGTCCAATATCCCAAAGGCCAATGATACCATAAGACTTATTAGTATGCCGATCAACAATGCCCTGCCAAAAGTCACGATGCCATTATTCTCTTTATCTCGAAAATGTTTTATGCCAAAATAGACAAAGAGCAACGACACGACCATTGAACCGTAACCGATGATTTCACCGGTCGTGTTGTCGATGACGTCGATAAGAGCCCAAATTAAAAGAGATAAGGCGCAAATTGTGATAACGCCAAAGAGTCCGAAACGTAGAATTGCTTTTTTCATTTTTATTAGTTTAGATGATTTGGGTAAATATAAATTCGCTCTCAAAAATTTAGCTCATACTAAAGTTCCAAAATGGTCCCTTCAGTCGAAAACCTTTTTAAATAAGCCGCATTTCTTTGGCTTTTTGAATGACTTGTGTCCTTCTTTTGGCATCTAGTGCCAAGTCAAGCTAAAACCTTCGGGTAATCCAATGCGTCTTTTGCGCCATGCCTTCGTTAAAAAATAATTCCGTAGCTACGGCTATGCAATGAAAAATCCACGATTGCCTTACCCGACATTTCAGCTTGACTTGACACTAGTTTTACGAATAGATTTGAAACATGGGTCTTGATCGTGCTCTCTGAGAGGAATAGTTCTTCCCCTATCTCTTTATTGGATAAACCAGAGGCAATGCCATTCAAAACTTCGAATTCTCGTTTGCTTAGCCCAAGTGCATCAATTTTTTTTTGATCGATCTCTATTTCGGAAGAAGCGGTTTTATGAAGGCTCTTCTTATTTATACTCCTGCCAAATGGAAATCCGAAATTTCTACTTGGTCTTTTTCCCCATGCCTTCGTTAAAATTTATCGCCGTAGCTAAGGCTATGCCGAAAAATTTTGCCTTGGCATGAGAAAAAACCCCTGCCTTGATTCTCCCGAATTTCCATTTGGCACGAGTATAGATAAACTCCGATCACAAAAAAGATAATGGCCACAGCTGCAATTACCCATTCGGAAGAGGTGTTTCCCACGGCAAGGGAATATTTGCTTATCTGGAATATTAGTAGAATCGCAAAAATCAATGAGCTGAATATAAGAACGGTTTTTTTCACCAAATAAATTTAGCAAAATTCTGCTTTGATTTTGTCGACAACGGTTTGCGCCAGTTTTTCAAGGCTTTCAACCGTCCAACCGGCGACATGGGGGGAGAGAATTACGTTTTCAGCTTGAATCAGGTATTTAAATGCTTTTGGCATGTTTGCACTTCGGCTCCGCTCAGTGCCAGTAATCGAAGGGAACATATTCTCGAAGGAGGACTTCTCGTATTCAAGTGCATCAAGACCTGCCCCTAAAACTTTTCCGGACTTTAATGCCGATACCAAATCCTCGGTAAGCACACATTTGCCGCGCGCGGTGTTCAATAACCAAATCGGCTTATGGAATTTATCGATGAAGTTAGCGTTGATCATTCCGGCAGTAAGTTCGGTTTGGGGTACATGAAGGCTGAGAATATCGATTTTTTGTTGCAGTTCTGCAATATCCACTTGACGTGCATTTTCGTCTTCGACACCACCTTTGATATCATGGCAGATGACATCCACATCGAAACCCTTTAGTTTTTTTGCAAAAGCTTTGCCCATATTGCCGTAGCCGATTATTCCTATGGTTTTTCCATCGAGTTCGGTTCCCCGGTTTCCTTCTCTATCCCATTTTCCGGAGCGGACTTCGCGATCGGCTTTGTTCAATTTATTAAAAAGCGATAAAAGCATACCCAAGGCATGTTCACTTACGGCGTTACGATTTCCTTCAGGCGCGGCAGCAAGAAAAATCCCTTTTGATTCTGCATAATCTATATTGATATTTTCAAGACCCGCGCCAAGCCTTCCGATGAATTTTAAATTTTCGGCCTTGGTCAAAAAAGACCGGTCAATTGAGAACCGACTGCGGATTATCAGTCCGTCGTATTCGTGAATCTTTTGTTCGATTTCGGCTTTAGAGGAAGAATAGTCTTCATGGTTTTCAAAACCAAAGGAAGTGAATCGTTCAATAATCAAAGGGTGGTTTACATCAACATGCAATACCTTCATAAGCTAGATTTTAGGATAATACGTTTGCGTCTTTTCATGCTGTACATCGCCAGTATGCGCCGTGTTCAATTTTTCAAAGAGTAAAACGTGTACCTCTTCACCATTTTTAGTCATAGGGTTGTGCTCGACACCTTTGGGCACAACGATTATTTCGCCTTCTTTGACAATCTCTGTACGGTCACGAAATTGCATGAACAGGGTTCCTTTTAAAACTTGGAACAATTCGTCTTCGTTTTCATGTGCATGCCAAACGAATTCTCCCTGAATTTTGGCCAAAATGACCTGCATATCGTCTACCACGGCAATTTGATGTGGGTGCCATTGTTTGGTAAAAGCTGCGTGTTTATCTTTTAAGTTGATTGGTTTCATGGAAATCTAATTTATTCCTTCTTTATTTCCGGCTGATCTTTCACGTTAAACTCAAAGATATCGTTTCGCGCATAGTGTCCAATAACATCAAAATCCAGTTTGCTTTGTGCGATTTCGTTTAAATCAAGTTCGGATATTAGTACCCCCGATCCATTCAATAAAGGCCCTGCCAAAATTTTCCCCATTGGGGAAATTATAGCACTTCCGCCCGGGCAAATTTCTTCCGGCTCGCCTTCGAGCAATACTCGATATTTTTCAGGATACATCGATTTGGTAAAATATTGATTGCAGCCGAGCACAAAACATCTTCCCTCAAGAGCGATATGTCGCATCGTAGACAACCAAGTTTCGCGGGAATCAGTCGTTGGGGCAATATAAATCTCAACTCCTTTTTGAAACATTGCCATTCTTGCGAATGGCATGTAATTTTCCCAGCAGATGAGTCCGCCCAGCTTGCCGACTTTGGTTTGAAAAGTGGTCAATGATTCGCCCGAGGCTTCGCCCCAAATTATACGTTCGGATCCTGTGGGTTTTATTTTTCGATGGACGCCCAACAGGCCTTTTGAGGGAGAGATATAAATCATAGAGCAAAATAAGCTGCCGTTGGCATCGACTTTTTCCGTGGCTCCAATGACTAAATACGTATTTGTCGATTTCGATAATTCCTCCAAGAATCTAAGATCTTCACTTTCGAGGTCAAGACCGTTTTCACGGTATTCTCGATAAAGTTTTCTGCCCTCATCGGTTCGGCTTCCTACTTTGGCTCCAAAAGAAAAGCCCCGCGGATATCCTGGAATAAATGATTCGGGAAATACCAACAACTCACATCCTTGTTTTGAATATTTAGTGGCCAATTCCGCAATTTTCCCTAAAGTTTTATCCTTATCAAAAAAAACGGGGCTGTCTTGTACTACACCGACTTTTACTTTCATAAAATGAATTATTTCTTAAAGAAAAAGTTCAAACGACTTCAAACAATAACTATTCAGATTGGTCATATTCCAAGATAAAAAGAATATTTAGAAGAAAAGATAATTCAGATCCCCAAAACGACCTTGGCGATCCAAAAGTAGATAAGAATTCCGAAAATATCGTTGCTAGTGGTAATAAAAGGGCCGGTTGCGATTGCGGGGTCGATACCCCGTTTATCTAAAAACAATGGAATAAAAGTACCTACGAAGCCGGCAACTACGATGACTACTATCAGCGAACTTGAAATAGCCAAAGCTGTCAGAAAATCGCCTTTCCAAAACCAGGTGAACAGCAATAAAATTGCCGCCAATATGACTCCGTTCAATAAGGCCAGTAGCATTTCTTTAATTAGCCGGTTGCCAATACTTCCTTTTAAATCGTCATTTGCAAGACCCTGAACGATAATGGCGCTTGATTGAACCCCGACATTGCCGGCCATCGCCGCGATCAATGGGGTAAAGTAAAAGAGAATGGCGTGTTTCGCGATCATCTCTTCGAATCCTCCCATAATGGCTGCTGCCCCTAATCCTCCTAAAAGACCTAAAATCAACCAGGGCAAGCGGGCGCGGGTAAGTTCCCAAATACTATCATCAGCTTCAACATCTTGCGAGATACCTGCGGCCAACTGATAATCTTTTTCTGCCTCTTCCTTAATGACATCTACGATATCATCAATGGTAATGCGGCCAACTAGTCTTCCTATTTCATCAACTACCGGAATCGCCTCTAAATCGTATTTCGACATGATCTTAGCAACTTCCTCGGGTTTTTCCTTTACGTTGACAGAATCCACTTTTGGAATATACACATCGCGAATATGCGAACTTGTAGATGTGGTCAAAAGATCCTTTAACGAAAGTCGCCCTATAAGTTTCTCGTCCTTATCGACAACATAGATCGAGTGTACGCGTGTCACATTTTCGGCCTGTGCCCTCATTTCAGTAACACATGTGGTAACATTCCAGTGCTCGTAAACTTTGACAAGCTCTTTGGCCATAAGTCCGCCTGCCGAATTTTCGTCGTATCGTAGAAGATCGACGATATCTTTGGCATGTTCACGGTCTTCGATTTCAGAGATAACCTCTTGAACGATTTCATCGGGAAGTTCCGCTACAATATCAGCGGCATCATCTGTATCAAGCTCTTCGAGCTCCCCGGCAATTTCCTTGGTGGACAGATTACCTAGAACGGCCTCACGGACATCTTCATCGAGCTCTGTCAGAACATCGGAAGTCTTATCACTCTCTAAAAGTTTGATGAGATAGGTCGCTTGATCCGTGTCAAGCTCGTTAGCGATTTCCGCGACATCGGCATAATGCACCTCGCCCATAAGCGATTCCAATCTGGCATCTTGTCGATCCCGAATCAGCTGCTGAATTTCTTCCAGAAAATCATCTGTGAGTTTAAACGGTGTCATTTGCTATCTTCTCGGTTAGCCCAACGAAATCGGCAACTGCCAATTGTTCTGGGCGAAGCGCAAAGATAGCATCTTCTCTGAGATTATCTGAAAGGGCGAAGGATTTTAGACTGTTGCGCAAGGTTTTGCGACGCTGGTTAAATGCCGTTTTGATGACTCGCAGAAACAATTTTTCATCAACCCGAAGCTTGAAATCGTTCTTCCGTTTTAATCGCAGTACCCCTGATTCGACTTTTGGGGGTGGATCAAAGACTTCAGGGGGAACGGTAAAAAGATACTCGGCATCATAAAAAGCTTGCGCGTATACCGAAAGAATGCCGTATGCCTTGCTGCCTTCGGCCGAGCAAATGCGCTCTGCAACCTCTTTCTGGAACATTCCTGTAAACTCGGGTACCTGCTCCTTGATCTCTAATGTTTTAAAAACAATCTGAGTGGAGATGTTATAAGGGAAGTTGCCCGTAATAGCGAATTGCTCCTTTTTAAATAGCGATAGAAGGTCAAATTTCAAAAAGTCGGCTTCCAAAACGCTGAACTTTCCTTTTTTGTCTAAAGTATTGTCTAGGGAAAAGCCGGTATTCAAATATGCGATGGATTCCCGGTCAAGATCCATAGCAATCAGATTCACTTCTTCCTTTAGAATATATTTGGTCAGTACACCTGTACCTGGGCCAATTTCCAATACATTTTTGTATCCCTCAAAGGATAAAGTTTCAGCAATTTCTTGGGCTATGGATTCGTCTTTTAGAAAATGTTGTCCCAGATGTTTCTTTGCCCGCACGGGACCATCTTGTCGGTTCTTTTTAAAAGATTTTCGGTGGTTCGCCATCTAATGCTCACTAACGATTTCCAATTCGGTTCGGAAGGATACGAACTTTCCCGCAAATAGTTTTGAGGCATCTTGGCGCAATCGCTCCGCATCCTCCATGTAATATTTTTCCAAGGTTTCCTTATCAACGGTAGTGAATTGAACGGAGTATGTTATACCGCCCATTTCTTCTTCTACCAAAACCTTGCTCATTTTTGCATTGAGAAATTTACCGGTTGCCAACACATCGGGTATGTGAATATCTTTCATCCACCTTAACCAATCTTCATGGGCAGACTCTTCAATATTGGTGGTGACGTTGTAGATGTACATAAGGATTTTAAATTCAAATTCAAAAATCAAACTCAAATACAAACGGATGTTCGAAATACGATTTTTTAGTTTGTATTTGATTTTTGTGTTTGTATTTAGTTTACCGAATCTCCCCTTAATTCCCTAAAGTTCCTTCGCGCCTGCGGAAAAAAGTAGCTGTCTTGATAATTATAAATTATCTTTTCATACGAAGACATCGCCTTTTCGGGTTCATTTAGTTTGCGATACAATTCGCCTAGTGCGAAATGGGCATCATCGGCTAAAATTCCGTTTGCATAGAATTCGGTGATTTTCTTGTAGTTGAATTTAGCGGCCTCATAGTCTTTTATTTTCTCTAATAACTTGCCTTGTCGTAGCAGCGCTTCGTCTTCAATTTTTTCACCTTTGTGATTTTGTAGGATATCCTCTAACACCTCCATTGCATCTTTGTCCTTGTTTTGGTAGGCCAAAAGATCTGCACGGGCATATTTTTTAAGGGCGGTCTGCGTGGAATCTTCCAAAGAATTATCCGAGATCAAGAGACTCAATTGCATTGCGTCATTGGCAATCAGTTGCGAAGTCGAACTTCGAAGTACTTTCAATTGTGTCAAGGCCCAATCGAAATCTCCTTTATAAAAGCTGGTTTGGGCAACTTTATAACGTGCATTTTGGCCCATCACATCGTTTTTCAGCCTCTTTTGGATCTGGGAATAATAAATCAACGCCTGGTTGAATTTTTTGTCGAAAACCAAAATATCGGCCAATGCCATTTTGACAAAGGCATTGCCTCGATTGTTCAATGGTAGCTTTAGGCTTTTTTTAAGGATGGCAATTGCGGGCTCAGGCGTATTTTTCTTGAAAGTCAAAAAATCGGCGTAGTCTACCTGTAACTGTAAAGTCTGGTTTTCATAACCATGAATGGCCATAAGCCCATCATATTTTTTTTGAATACCATCGTACTTTTTTTCATCACCCTCAGAAGATTCAATCTCGATAAGGTCAAGTTGGGCATTTAATTTGGTCACTTCATCAAAGGCGTTGTCAACGATATATTTATAGACTTCTTTGGCCGTTTCAAAGTCATCACCTTCGATCGAGGAAGTTGCCAATGCGTTCAACCGCTGAATGGTCACCCCATTGGTTCTTTTATAAATGGCCTTCTCTTGACGAAAGGCACTACCATACTGTTTTTGACGCACGAACAGCCAACTCAATAATTCGTTCCAAAGCGGATCTGGGTTTTTCTGTGCGCTCTCTAACAATCTTCTTTTTAATAGGATGTTGTTCTCGTTTTCTGAATCGGAATTCACGAAATCATCGATATTTCGCAATACCCTAGATTTGGAAACCCTTCCCTCACCGATTAATTTTAAATAGGAGGCGTACATTTTTCCGATTTCGCCCTGCTCCCCATAGATTCGGGCCAACTGGAAATTATAATCCAATTGCGGATTCAACTCCATTGCCTTTAGGAAGGCTTTCGAGGAAAAATCCAATAGGGCATACTTTTGAAAGCGCAGCCCGATTGCATAACCATAATTAGGATTTTCGTTGATTTTCTGTATCGCCTGATTATAATATGTCGTGGATTGTTCAGAATTATTTTGCAATGTATAATTATAGCCCAGCTCGATGTAAAAAGTAGGATAGGCATTTTTGTTGGCCAGTTGTTTCAACAAATACTCTTCGGCTTCCGTATAGCGTTCAAGTTGTTGATAACAGGCGACGAGGCCTTCTGCGTAATCTGTTCTGCGCGGATTCTTCTCTGCCAATTTTTCGTAAAAGACCACGGCTTTTTCAAAATCACCATCGTTGAAATATTG
>QIJL01000094.1 GCA_003232435.1 Flavobacteriales bacterium
AATCTTGTTCTCTATCAGGTTTCCAGTACTGTCACGGGCAATACCGATACGTCTTGAAAAGAAGGGGTTGGCATCACGGCCCCCGCCAAAACTGCTGAAAAGATCACTGTTGTCGATAAAAAACTGCCTTCTTTCCGGCAAGGATATTTCAAAACGGGTGAGGTTGGTGAAAATGGCATCTACCTCTACGTTCGAAAAATCAGGGTTTAGGGTAATGTCCAAATTCATACCATTGCCAATGGCCACTTTGGCATCACCGCCCACTTTAAGGTTGGTATTGCCCTGATCTATGGTGAAATCTTTTTCGGCAATTGTGTTTATATAGGGTATGATGGCCAAAGGGGTTCTGGATCTGCCGAGGGGTTTTTCAAAATGCATATCCCCCATAAATGCCAAGCTTGACAAGATCTGATTTTGGGGGACCTTGTGCCAAACACTCCGTTCATTGGTCTGCATGTCGAACCGGTAGCTTTGAAACCGCCATTTGGTCTCCCCTTCCTTGAATTTGAACGAGGTTAGCGGAATTGCCATTTCAGAGGTGAAATAGCCGTCGTATATTTTTGATTCACCTTTCCATTTTACATCCCATGCGGTGTTGAACCCTGTTCTGAAATCTTGACCGCCTCCCGATATGAGTATTTCCCTACGCACGCCATAGGGGTTTATTCCGAACAGAAAAGCATTGGTGCCATCATTGAAAGTGTCGAACAATAAACTGATGTTATCACTACTGCCAGCCCTATAATCACGTTTTAACGAAGGGGTCACCCAATCGTTTCCGATCGATCGTATGGTTATGCCGATATACAGTGTAGTGCTGTCGACCACCATTTTTATTTCGGTGGGTTGCTCTGCGAGAATGGAATCGGAGGGAAAGTACTGTTGAAAATCATGGGCACTCTCTGCGTTCTCCCAAAAAGGTTCATCTAGAACGCCGTCAATAACCACAGCATCAGAAATATATTTAACGGTAAAAGACTTGTTCTGTGCTGGAGCAAAAATGGTAAACGAAAGAAAAAAAACAAGGGGCGGGAAAAGAAATCTTGGCATTGGCGTTGGATTAACCGGAGTCATAAAATTAGTGCTTTTATACTTGAAAAGATCTCAAATGTTCAACCAGTAGGTCAGTTTGAGATTGATGGATCGACTCCTTGGCATAAAGCTGTTGACAAAATAGTTGTCATTATAAACGATGAACAGATCCGATAAGGGAGCAAACCGCCACTGCAAGCGTGAATTAAACCCAAGATTATCACGCTGATTACTGTATTGAACCAGCGTTGACCAAAATAACGATTTACTGAACGTAATATCGATTTTCGGACTCAGGAGCCAAATATCGGCGCTTGAGTGGGGTGCTGGCAAGTTGATCTGATCGTAATTTAAGAGAAGCGAAAGAAATACTTTAGGTTGAAATCGCAAAGTCATCCCGCTCTCTACAGAAAATCTTTTTCCATTAAAAAACCGACCGACCGAAGATTCAATATCGAAGGCAAAGATTTTTCGCATATCCGACCGATAGCTCAAACCAACATTATTGTAGTGATAGCCTCGATCTCCCGGTAGCTCTATTCCGCCTTCGGTGTCGGTAGGATCAAAACCCTCAAACAAGAAGATAAAGCTATTCGTCATTTCAATGCCCAACTGTGATTGGTCCTTAAATTGAGCTTCCCAAGAGGTTCGAAAATCATAATCGGTATTCTTATAATCTCGACTTGGACTCCACAAGACAATAGGAAAAAATTGAAAAGAGTGGTTTTGAATGATACCCTTTTCCGGCCAAAAAACGCGCTCTACGCTTAGAATGCTCTTAACAATATCGGTTCTTCTCACGAACCCCAGATCAGATGAAAAGTCTTCATCGATATAGATTCCTTTTGCATAGAAATTGTACTTTCTTGAATTGTAGAACATTGTAGCCCCACTTGCAAGGTTGCCTTTATTGTCATCTGGTCGAAAAGACTTGTGGGCGAAAATTTTTCCGTTCCAGGTATTGTCCTTGGAAGCGAGATTATAATCCAGGCCAAGAACACGGTTGTATTCATCTTCTCGTTCCACAAAATCGTAGTCTTTAAAAGATTGTTTATTGATAAAAAACATACCAATGTTGGATCGGGAAAAAACCCGTTGCTGAAAGGCAAGCATTGTGTTGTTATTCGATGCGATTTCATTCTCGACATCTTCTGCCGTTTGAATGTTCAACAATCCGACGCGTAGGTCTTTGGTCAATTTTCCGCTCAAACGCACCCCACCGATAATTTTGTTCTCTATGGTATTGTCCGCCGTATCTTTTGCAATACCGATACGTCTTGAAAAAAACGGATTGGCATCGCGTTGATCCCCAAAACTTGCGAATAGATCGCTGTTGTCAATAAAAAATTGCCGCTTCTCAGGCAATGAAACTTCGAACCGAGTGAGGTTTGTTACCTGGTCATCGACTTCCACCTGCGAGAAATCCGGATTTATGGTAATATCCAAATTCAGATTATTACCGATAGAAATTTTTGAATCTCCACCGAACTTGAGGCTGTTCAACCCTTCGTCAGTTTCAAAATCTTTTTGTGACAGTGCGTTTATATAGGGTATTATTGCCAGAGGTGTTCTTGATTTCCCTAAAGGCTTTTCAAACTCGATTTCACCCATAAAGGCGAGATTGAAAATCAGTTGGTTTTGAGGCACTCTCGACCAACTACTGCGTTCATTTGATTGGGTTTCGATTCGATAACTATTGAAGCGCCATTTTGTAGCACCTTCTTTGAATTTTAAGGAGGTCAGGGGAATGACCATCTCTGCTGTGAAGTAATCGCCGTAAATTTTTGCATCGCCCTCCCATTTGACGTCCCAAGAAAGATTAAAACTATTTCGGTCGGTACCTCCCCCAGAAATAAGGGCTTCCCTGCGAACGCCATATGGGTTGATGCCGAATAAAAAGGCAATGGTTCCGTCATTATAGGTATCAAAAAGCAAAGAGAAGCTATCGATGCCACTTCCTCTAAAATCTCGTTTTAGCGATTGTGTCGTATAATTCTTGCCGCTCGAGTTTGCCTTTATACCGATGTAAAGGTTTTTCTCGTCATACAACATTTTGATTTCGGATTGTTTTTCGGCTTGAACATCATCCGATGGGAAATATTGCCAAAACTCACTAGCACTCTCGGCGGTTGCCCAAATCGGTTCGTCGAGAGCACCGTCTGCCGTTATGGTCTCTGAAATATGTTTTACGGTAAAAGATTTATTTTGGGATTGGGCCGAAGAAATAATGGTAAGCAGAGGGAACAAGGAACAGCAAAGAAATCTTGGCATCGGTCTTGAATTAGCTGGTGTTTCAAATTTAGAGGATTATACCGTTAAATAAATGCCAAACTTTTAGGCTTTCAAGACTTCTTTTTCGGGTCTCTTTTCGCTTCTTTGAGACTTTTCATAAGCATCCACTCGATTTGACCGTTGGTGCTGCGGAACTCGTCACCGGCCCATTTCTCGATCGCTTTGAGCATTTCTTCATTTAATCGTAAAGCAAAAGCCTTTTTTTTACTCATGACGCTTATTTGGGAGTATCGCTTATCAATCTCATGATTATGGTCCTTTACTTTTTGAACATGCTAACTGTTTATGTCCCTTTCGAGAATTACTTTGAGCGCGTAACCCGTATCACTGAATACGGTATTTAATACACACCAACCTTCACGGGCATGACCGTTGAGTTCTTTTTCGAATTCGGCATCATTATTTTTTAAAAGGTTGGTTTTCTGTCTGATAATTTTATATTCCTTCATTGTTTTGTTTTAAAATGACGTTCGATTATTTTACTTGCCTCGCTTTCCTTTTGGGTACCTATAAGAATTTTTCCTTTTGTCTTCAATACAGTTTGTATTCCTTTATTTCCTTTTACGTTATAGGCCTTGTTCTTACCAAAGGAACCTCTGAGCCCCCAGCCACCGTATTCTTTGATCGGACTATAGACGCGAACATAGCATTCTTCCATATCGCCCCATCGGATGGATTTTTTGGAAAAATGAAAAGGAAGAAATCGATAGTGAATCCCTATTTCGTCGATTGTGGTCTTCAGCCTCATAAAATAGAACAATAATAATACGGGAATTGTCGAGAAGATTACAATAAGCTGTCCTGAGGTATCATTTGTTGCAACGTTTCCCGTTGGTTGCTTGGCAATAAACCACATATAGAGACAATATAGTAGAAAGCCCAATAAACCGATATTTATAAGTTGTACCCACCATTGATCAAAGCGTTGTATTTCACTGAAAACCCTCATGTTCTAGTGATTTAGAGTGCCGGCATTGACAATTGGAGAGGCGTCTTTGTCAGAGCAAAGTACGACCATCAAGTTACTGACCATGGCCGCTTTGCGTTCTTCGTCAAGATCCACAACATCTTTTTTGTTCAGTTCGTCCAGGGCCATTTCGACCATACTTACCGCGCCTTCCACGATTTTGTGCCGTGCGGCGACGATTGCCGTAGCCTGTTGTCTTCTTAGCATTGCATTCGCGATTTCTTGGGCATAGGCCAAATAACCGATTCTAGCTTCCAATACCTCGATGCCCGCCATGGAAAGCCGTTCTTGAATCTCTTTTTCCAAGGCTTCGCTCACTTCATTGACACTTGACCGCAACGTGATGTCCTCATCAAGGCCTTCATCGGCAAAATTATCGTAAGGATACATACTGGCCAGTTTACGAACCGCGGCATCGGTTTGTACGCGAACGAAGTTTTGATAATCATCGACATCAAAAGCGGCCCTGAAAGTATCCGTGACGCGCCATACCAAAATGGTACTGATCATAATCGGGTTGCCAAGCTTATCGTTGACCTTTAAACGTTCGCTATCAAAATTGCTGGCACGCAACGAAATTTTTCTTTTAGAGTACAGTGGGTTGACCCAAAACAAACCGTTTTTCTTAATCGTACCCGCATATTTACCGAACAATAAAAGAACCCTTGAATTATTCGGGTTGACCAGAACAAAGCCAGGAACCAATGCAATAGCGACAAGAATCCCCAATACTCCTATGAAACCTTTAACTAAAATAAGCAACGCAATTCCGCCGAAGAATAGAATAATAAATAGCAATAGCATAGAATAACCGTTCATTGGGGTCAAATCTTTCTCGTTTGTCATGATGATTAATTTTAGTGATATTAAAATGATATCATAAAGATATTGAAATAAATGGCTATCGAACGATTTTTTCTAATATTTTTAAAATCCACGGATAGAGGTCAGTAGTTAGGTACATCTTATAAATTCACCCTTTTAGCTGACTATGTTGCGCTTAACAATATATGGCTGAGTTCTGGGTATTACAGCAAATAGTTGGTTTTATAAACCAGATCCCTAGATATAATGCTGAATTGAAACAAAAATATAACGTTGTTTTTTATCAGCCCCAATATATCAGCTCTTTCAAGCTTTTATGAAAATGCTGTTCTAATTAGAACTCAGCCCAATATATTATAGTTCTAGGGTTTTCTAAAAGACCCCTCCGCCTATCGGCACCTCCCCTTGAAAAAAAGGGGAGGACCCATAGGACATCATTTTTATTACAATTCAACTATGAAACTATCTGCTGACCTCTGTTCACAGAATTATGAATGGGAATTCTTCGACCTAAACTTTTTAACCCTCTTCTTATTCGGATTCTTAAAAAGCCGTTTAAAGAATCCATCGCGTTTGATGGGTTCACAGTCCAACATTCTTAAAACCGAAGCATCCGCTTTAGGGAATCTAGCTCTGGTTATGGCATTGAATTCCGGTTCTTTGTTCATTTTCTGCATCCAAAGTGCAAATAGGGGTAGCGCTGCGTTCGCCCCTTGGCCCAAACTTGTACTTCGAAATCCGATTTCGTGGTTATCCAACCCCACCCAGGTCACATGCACCAATTTTGGGGTCAGGGCGACGAACCAGGCATCTTTGTTGTTTTGGGTCGTTCCGGTTTTACCTGCGATATCGTTCCTCAATTTATAGGTATTTCGTATTCGGGATGCCGTACCATGCTCAATTGTCGATTTCATCATTTCGAGCATAATTTGGCCTGTTTCTTTCGAAAAAGCACTCTTTTTTGCTCTTTTTGGTTCAAAATCGGCCAAAATCGAATCTTTTTGATTTGTGACTTTTTCAATGAGATAGGGTAAAACCGCTTTTCCATTATTGACGTAGCTGGCGTAAACTCCCGCTAGTTCATTGACGTAAATTTCCCCGGTGCCCAAGGCCAAAGAAGGTTGCTTCGGTAATTCTGAAAACACGCCCATATTTTTCGCCTGTGCCAATACGTTTTCGATTCCTGTTTTTTCGAGAATTTTAACCGCGACCGTGTTGACCGAATTGCTCAAGGCCATCTCCATGGAATAGTTGAGATAGGTCTCGTCTTTTTTTCCGGAGTTACTGGGCGACCATCCTTTTAAATTGTCGTATTCCACCTCTTCGGCCGAAAAATAGGTACAGGGAGGAATGCCTACTTCGAGTGCCGCCGTATAGACAATGGGCTTGAAAGTAGATCCAACCTGCCTTTTGCTTTGCGCCACATGGTCGTATTTAAAATATTTGAAATTTACCCCGCCGATCCAAGTTTTTACCGCTCCGGTTTTGGAATCCACAGCTAATGAACCGGTATTCAAAAATTTCATATAGTGTTGCACGCTATCGATTACGCTTGCCTCAACTGATTTTTCGCCTTCCCAATCAGAAAGAGTCATCGTTCTTTTTTGGCGGAGGGAATCCATTATTTGAGAATCTTCCAATCCGGATTCTTTTAATTTTTTATAGGTATTTGTTCTTTTGACCAGTTTGTCGATGAGCTTCTTATCTTTTAACCAGGGCGCATTTTTGCCATAACTTTTCTCGAACTTTTTTTGTAACGAAGACATGTGCAGCACCATTGCTTCCTCTGCAAAGCGCTGCATTTTGGAATCAAGTGTTGTGTAGATCTTTAAGCCCGAAGTGTAGATATTGTAATTGTTGCCCTCCTCTTTTTGCTTATTGGCCCACTGCAACATTTTCTTTCGAACTTCCTCACGGAAATAGGGTGCTAGTCCGTCGCTATAATTAAAATCCTTATAATTCAATTTTAAGGGAATTTCAGAAATACTGTCTTTTTCTTCCTCCGAAATAAAATCGTTCTTCGCCATTGAACTCAGCACTAGATTGCGTCGTTCTAAACTTTTCTCGGGAAATACCCTCGGATTATATCCGTAGGTGGCTTTCAACATTCCAACTAAGACGGCTGCTCGGCTGCTTGTTCCAAGGAAAGTTCTTCCGCTCTTTTGCCGAAGAATTTCAAGGATGTGGATTCTATTCCGAAGGTATTGTCTCCGAAGGAAACCGTATTGAGATAATGGGTCAAGATTTCTTCCTTGGAATAAATATCCTCTAATCGGGAAGCAATGAACATCTCTTTTACCTTGTCGACCGCTATGTTCGTTTTATTTCTTTCCCTGCGCGGATATAGATTTTTCGCCAATTGCTGTGTAAGCGTACTGCCGCCACCCGAAGATTGATCTTGTAATAAAACGGTCTTCAGGCCAACACGAAACAAACTGGGGTAATCGACTCCTGAATGTTCATAGAATCGTTCATCTTCTATGGCGACCAGGGCCTCTAGAAGATGTTCAGGTATTTTTTCAAAAGGTATCGGCTGTCTGTCGAATAGATAATATTTGCCGATCAAAACACCGTCGGCAGTGTACACCTCGGAGGCCCTTTGATACTGAAAATTTGAAAGCGCTGCTTTATTGGGCAGTTTGCCCCAAGCACCAAACCGAACACTGAGAACAAAAAGGGTTGTGCCGACCAAAACCACCAAAGAGAGAATGACGATATATCTGAGTAATTTTGACTTTATTTTCTTCAGCATCGACGAAATAGTATTAAGATCGCAAGATGAAATTAAATTTTTGAATGGCGCAATTTCTTAACATATAGATTAGAATCATGGTTGTCCGGTAAAATCTGGCCGGCAGGCAGGTTCGGAATGACAAAGGGAAGGGAGAAAGCACTTCGGCTGAACAGTTACTTTTACATCTTATAATTTTCATTACATTATCCGAAAGCAAGGTCTTATTTTAAAAACCCTTTAAACTTAACAATAGCAAGGCTTTAAATAGATCTGGATAATTTTAATCGGACAACAATAGATTAGAATTACTTTTTCTACATTTAGAACTGGTTTAAACTTTTTCAATTGGCTAAAAAATGATGTTTTTTCACCCTTTTTTCGACTTTTTTCCTTCGGTAGCCCTGCTATGCAACTCAAAAAAGACTTCAAAATGGCAAAAAATCTTTAATTTTCGCTTCAATCCAAAAAGTTTAAACCAATTCTTAT
>QIJL01000311.1 GCA_003232435.1 Flavobacteriales bacterium
ATTTCAACAGCCGAATTTTCATCCGTTACTCTATCACGGGATAATTTCAATTTGTAAGGTGCAATATCTTCATAGGCTTTGTCCCATCTTCCTGCGGTGTTGTATTGTAGAACCAGGTTTCCGCCTTCCTTTACATAATCCAACAAGAATTTTTGCTTGAACTTCAGCTCGGGTACTACATTATAGGCTCGAATACCGACCACGACGGCATCATACTTTTTCAAGGTTCCGTTGCCTATACTACCCGGATCCACAGTGTGAACCGTATATCCTATCTGTTCGAGACTTTTGGGCACTTCATCACCCGCACCCACTATATAACCGATATGTTCGCCAACCTTTTGAATATTGAGGCGTACTACTTTGGCTTCTGAATGCAACAATATAGATTGAACCGGTACGTGATCATATTCTATGGTTACCAATTCTTTGCTAATTGTCTTTCCGTCGATTCTAATAATTGGAGAAATATAGCTTTCATCTTCCCCTTCCGGTGGGGTTAAAATAAAATTCAAGGTCTGTACATCTCCTTTTTTCGCAATTTCGAACGGCTTTATTTCTTGGTCCACCGTCCATCCTTCGGAAAAACAGAACTGGAGCTCTCCTTTTAAATTATCGGCATGTGCCTTAACCGTAATGGGGATTGTCTTAGACTTTCCATCGGCAAATATCAAAACCTTGTCTTCGAAGGATGCCGTTGCCACAGGTAGAATTTCAAAGGGGCGATAAATCTCTCCCTTGTCGGGTTTTCCATAACGGTGCACGACTGGTTTTGAAAACAGAATTTCATATCCATCAAAATCCAAGACGAAATCCATTTGAATCGCCCGCGGCGTTTCCGGTTTTCCAATAAGGTTTTGATCATCGACCTTGTACATGCCAATACTGCCTTTTTCATTTAGCCAATACGGACTTGTATAACTAGCATCATCAGGAATTTGTACGGAGACCTCGAAATTCTGCTTTTCATTGTTCTTTAATAAGAGGTCTTTTTTTTCTAAGGATTTTAAGGAAGGTACTCCAATAGATTTTAGAGTAACGGTGGAATTACTTCGGTTCAAGACCTCTACCACTAGTTCAGCCTGCCCACCGGGGTTTGCAATCGGATCTTTCGAGGAAGCTTCAAGGTAAATTCCTGAAACGGCCATGATAATATCCTTAAGTTCTTTTGATTTCAGATTTTTCCAATGTTCGTTTTCAATCGTTCGTAGCAACTTAAATGCTTCCGTTAGTTGAGGAATATGTTTCGAAGGGTTTTTAAAATCGAAATTTTGTTCAACTGCGTAGAGTATTTTTCCAACGGCTTCGCCGCCTTGGACCCTTGACCAGCTTGTGTCTATTCCGTCAAAGACATTGTTTTTGTCCTTTGGCATATCTCCTTTGAGCAGTTCTATATATTCGTTTTCAGATCCGCGGGTAGCTACCCTTCCGAAGCCCTGGCACAAATGCTTGCTGCTGGCCATTGATGCGATTTCGTTGTTCGAAAGCCCAAGCATCGGGTAGTACACACCGATGTCCATGCTCAGCATTTTCGATTTATCGGCTTTTTCGAATTTTTCCCGGCTTCCGTAGAACCACCATGAGGTATTGAAAAACATCCGTTTAGGTTGCCATGTTTCGGTAAGGGACAATTGGTTCTTGTATTTTTCGGGATCGTTGACCAAGTCGAAAGCCTCAACGCTCAGCATCGCGGAGGAGGTATGATGGCCATGGGTGCTTCCAGAAGAGCGATGATCGAACCTATTGATAATGACATCCGGTTTAAAGTTTCGGATCGCCCAAACGACATCGCCAAGAACGGCTTCCTTGTTCCATAGTTTTAATGTTTCATCAGGATGTTTGGAGTATCCAAAATCATTCGCCCTTGTAAAGAATTGTTCCCCGCCGTCGACCCTGCGCGCAGCCAAAAGCTCTTGGGTTCTAAGTACGCCGAGAAGTTCACGCAGTTCCGGGCCGATCAAGTTCTGACCCCCATCGCCCCTTGTAATGGAGAGATAGCCGGTTCTAGCTTTAGTGTTGTTAGACAGGTAAGATATCAATCGAGTGTTTTCATCATCGGGGTGCGCAGCAATATAAAGTGCCGAGCCTAAAAAGTTAAGCTTTTGAATGCTGTGGTAAATTTCTGCTGAAGAAGGTTTTTTAGGAGCCTGAGCCCTTAAGGTGTGATTGGTCAGAAGTATTCCGAAGAAGAATACCAGAACTATTCGCATAGTGTGTTCTTTTAGGTGTTTCCCAAAGATAGAAAGATTAGCAACCTTTAGAGAATAATTAAAACTTCTTTAACAGGTTTGTTGGGCAAGGATTAAGTGGAGGAAATTATTTATATTCTAATCCGCTATTGGGCCGGTAGTTGATTTTCGGGCTTTTATTCTCCCTTTAATAGAACTACGGTGTACCCGCATCTTTTTAGTCGATGTGGGTCGATTGCGGAAATTGTAAACCTGCGTTCCTTCCCCTTTTTGGGGAAGGAACGCACAGAAAAACCTTACTATTTGTGGGTACACCGTAGCTTTATAGAGAGGGGCAAAAAGAAAGGGCCGAAAATTCGATTATCCATCCCTCCCCTAAAGCCAGCAGGAGTGCAATCGAATTTTCCGGGTTTCAAATAAGTTACTGGCATAATAGCGGATATACGATCATTGGTCACAATCGTTAGTTGAAACCCTGCCTGCCGGCAGGTTAGTGCAAGTCCGCCTTGGGCGGATTCTAAAACACTTATCGTTTCTTTTGGCCAGAAGCCCGATGTGCGAAGTTGGAAGACGATCGCTTCCGACTTCGGTCTTCCGACAAAAACGGATATTTAAAAAAATGGATTTTATTCGTAAAAAAATCCCCGCCGGCAGGCGGGCAGGGATGTACTTGCAGTGCATAGCGGTTGAATTATTCTTTAAAGATCATGATCGATCGTGTCGCTAAGGCCAGCATTCTTTTCAACAAGTACAACGCCTTTTTGTAGCAAGAGGTTATTCGGGTAAGTCAAAAGTTCTCCGTTGTCTTTTTGTAAATGCATATGAAAGGCGGCAATATCAAGTATTAAGACCTCCTCTGAAAATTCTGAATCATGAACTTTTATGCGATCCCCGATTTTGAACGGATACCAAAAGAAAAGAATGATTCCGGCGGTAACATTGCTTAGAATAGACCAACTTGCAAAAAGGGCAACACCTATTACGGCGAACACAGAAGACATTACCAGGCCGAGCTCTTTGAAATCGACGCCCCATATGAATATCATGACGATTGCTCCGACCACGACCAATGCGAAGGAGACATATTTACTGACTAGTTTGGTTCGAATGGCATTTATGTCACGCAATTTTCCGATTCTATTGATCGCCTTAACACTAACGAATCGAAGAAAAAGAATTACTACGATGCAAATCAATGTTCCGAGTAACTCAGATTGATAATTGGTCAGAAACTCTTTTGTCATTATGAACCCGTGTTGAATTATTCTTTTACCTGCGAATTTCGCATTTTACACCCTAATTTCGCCATTTTTAACTTCCGTCCGCCAAAGGCGGATGTAACCAAAAAATGACTTCATTAGGGTGTAAAAGCCTTCATTTTCGGTTCCAAACAATAACTCAAAACGAGTTCAATCCGAGGCTATCTCTTAAGGGTAGAAATCGATTGCTGTTTTTTTGCCAGTACGGACTCTTAATCGATTTTATTTTCTTGGCCGAGGAAGTCAACTCTTTTTTGCTTTTTCCGTACCCGCTTTCAAATGTTTCGGTCCACCCCTCAATAGTATACGGAAAGGCGGTACTAAAATCGATTTTAAGCGTTCTTTTTAGTTCCGGATACTTTATTTCATAAGAGGATGCATCCTCATTTTCGATTAAAGTCATAGTTGCATCATAAGCTTTTAATTCTTTGTGCGACAGTCGTATATACTCAAAGGAAGGAATTACTTTCTTATTGCCGACGGGAAGCCCTTTCGGATTGATCCTGATTTTGTTCCACAGTTCGTTTTCGAGGATATTTTTGTCCAGTTTTGCGCTAAAATCCGCCTCGTTTTCAAAATAGGAATGCGATAGTATTTCGAACTTTTCGCGATTGTTCAATTGGGCATAAACCTGTCCGCACCATTCTTGTGACGAGAAAGAGATTTTTACCGCTTGTCGATTGTCATGAACGGGATAAAAACTACTGCTCATTATCGAATAGGGGTAGATGCCGGTCAGATAGTTTTTGGTGCTGTTCAATTTAAGCACGGGAATATTTTTCGAACTACTTTCATCTGCTTTTACCTGCTTGCCCGGTAAAAAAGGTTCCGTAACATATATTAAAACGGCATTGCCTTCTCGCATTTCCCCATAGCGGGCCTGCTCTAATTTATAAGAAGTTATCTCGGCCTCCCCAGCGTACCAATAATCCTTGAACTCTTGCGAAAGTTCTTTTTTCGGAAGTGCCTCCTCCAACGTTTCTTCGTTCAGTGCCAGATTTTTAGCAGAATCTGCACTCTTTTGTTTGCATGATTCGAAAAGCGTAAATACCACAGCTGCAAGTGCAACTGCAAGTTCAAATTTTATCCATTTCCTGAACATGATACTTGTTTTATCCAAAAATAAGCATCATTTTGATACCCTCGTTCCTAATTATTGCATAATACTGACCAATTCTTTGAACTCTTCTTTATAACCATGCTGGTCAAAGCTCGTTGAATTTTCGAGCAGGTCAAGAATCATTTCCTTTGAAACGGAACCTTTGAATTCCGAATCCTTCATCAAAAGCCCAAAACCGGTTACCCCTGTGGCAAACCGCATATTTTCAGAAGCCGAATCGATTAAGGAACTAGCAATGGCTAGACTTATGCCATTACTGGTTTCGATATTCGGTTTTTTGTACCTAAAATCAAATTGCCCCAAAGGTTCTTGTGAGCTGTTTTCCTTTAAAATGATTTCATAAAGTGCTGTGATGGTCTGACCTGACCCAATCTCCCCGGCATCAACCGAATCGTCTTCAAAATCATCTTCGTTCAAGACCCTATTCTCATAGCCAATAAGTCGGTATGAATCTACTTGGTCAACATTGAAGTTTATCAGAATCTTGGCATCTTTGGCCACTACGAAAAACTTTCCTTTTTCGTTTATAAAAACCTTTTTAAGCTGATTGATGTTGTCAATATATTCATAATTGCCGTTTCCTTTGTTGGCTATTTGCTCCATAGCCGATTCGTTCAAATTGCCGGTTCCGACCCCTAGAACGGTAAGAAAGACACCACTTCCCCTTTTCATCTCTATTAATTCGATCAATTCTTCCGTTGAAGAGGGCCCTACGTTGAAATCGCCATCTGAACCCAATATCACCCTATTGTTGCCATTTACTATAAAATTCTTTTCGGCAATCTCGTACGCGGTAAGTATACCTTCCGCTCCAGCGGTCGAGCCCCCGGCTCCTAGTTGATCGATAGCGTCTTTTATTTTCTGTCGGTCGTCTCCAAAAGTGGACTCTAAAAGTACGCCTGCGTTCCCCGCATAGGTTACAATCGCCATTCTATCGGTATCACGCATTTCATCTACCATGGTTTTAAAACCTGTTTTTAAAAGCCCGAGTTTTTCAGGGGCACTCATCGAACCCGAAACATCGATAAGAAAAACGAAGTTCGCATCAGGCAATGATTCTTCGGACACGGTTTTGCCCTTGATGCCCAATCGCAACAGATGATTCGTCGTGTTCCATGGGCATATTGTAAGCTCTGAATTGAGCGATATGTTTTCGTCCCCCATGGGCTCGTCATAATCGAACGTAAAATAATTAAGGTATTCTTCGATTCGCACCGAAGCGATCGGAGGGTTCTGACCAAGGGTCAAAAAACGTCTTGTATTCGCATAAGCGGCGCCATCGGCATCTATTGAAAAAGTGGATACGGGCTGTTCGGACGTTTTAATAAATGCATTTTCACCAAAATCGGTATATTTTTCGATAGCAGGGTCCTCTAAATTCTCAAAAGAACCAATGTCAAGGGAACTAAAATTTCCGTTTGCAAACGGAGTATCGGTATTGGAGCCATCTTCACATCCTACTAAAAGAACGATAATTAAAACTCGAAGTAAACTGAAATTTTTCATAGCCTTGATTTTTGTTAATAGATGTTCGCGGCAAGCAAAGGTTGCGTCAAAATCAAGTTTAGCATGTGTAGTTATTTTTTTAGTCTACCATACTAATCAAGGTTTTAAATACCAGATGCGTGGGAAGGCCGACGACATTGGTATAAGAACCTTGAATTTCTTCGATGGCGACAAGGCCGATCCACTCTTGAATGCCATAGGCGCCTGCTTTGTCAAGTGGTTTGAAGTTTTCTACGTAGTATTTGATTTCGGAATCCATTAATTTTTTGAATTTGACCTTGGTGGTGCAGGATTCCGTTATTTGTGATTCGATGGTGCTGAAACAGACCGAGGTAATGACTTTGTGCCATCCGTTCGACATTGATTTTAGCATTGCGGCCGCTTCCCCAAGATTTTTAGGTTTCCCGAGAGCATCATTTTCATGCCATACGATCGTATCCGATGTTATAAGGATTTCCTTAGGTTTCAAATCCTTCAAGAAAACTTCCGCCTTAAGTCTTGCCAAATATTCTGTAATTTCCAAACCACTTAGTTCGGGAAGATATATTTCTTCGACCTCCTTTAGCCGAATTTCAAAATCAAGCCCTAGCTGCTTGAAATATTCCTGTCGTCTCGGAGAACCGGAGGCAAGAATGATCTTATGATCTTTCAACCTTTCATCGAGCATGTAGCTAATCGTTTTTGGCGCTGAAGTGACCGTCCCAATCGCCTCGAACTTTCAATACCTGTTCGATTATATCGCGGGCGCAGCCTTCGCCTCCATTTTTATGGGACACATATTCTGCAACTTCTTTTACCTGTGGTACTGCATTTTGAGGGCAACAGGGGAGGGCGACCATTTTCAATGCGGGTATGTCGGGCATATCATCACCCATGTAAAGTACGTTTTCCGATTTGATGTTATGTATGTCAAGATACTCTTCGAGATGCTCTGCTTTCAGATGCGCATTCATATAAAAATCAGTGATACCGAGTCCTTGCAGGCGTAGCTTTACTCCAGGATTGTTTCCTCCAGTAATGATACAGACATTATATCCTTTTCTGACGGCGGTTTTTAACGCATAGCCGTCTTTGACATTCATGGTGCGCAATAATTCCCCTTTACTTGAAACAAAAACGGAACCATCGGTCAACACACCGT
>QIJL01000435.1 GCA_003232435.1 Flavobacteriales bacterium
CACCAGATCTGGTAAAACGTGTTTTACGTTTTGGCCCGTAAATCATGGTTCTAACTTTCTGCACAGACACTCCATAAGTGGCCTCTACCTCTTCCTTGATTTGAATCTTGTTGGCCTTTTGCTCAACAACGAAACCATAACGATTGAACAACTCGCTATCAGCGGTCATCTTTTCGGTTATAATCGGTTTTATCAACACATTCATGATTCCTATTTATTTAAGTTCGCTACAAGACCTTCAACCGCCCCTTCACAAAGGATGATATTGTTAGCATTCATTATTTTGTAAGTACTTATCTCTGAGCTAGTTACAACCTCTGAACGGGTCAAATTACGCGAAGACAAATATAAACTATTATTTGAATCGCCCAACACCACTAGGGATTTTTTGTTTTCGAGGCCTAACGACTTCAAAACTTGCATAAAATCCTTCGTTTTCGGAGCTTCGAAATTGAAGTCCTCAACTACCAAAATCGCCTTGTCTTTAGACTTGATACTCAAGGCCGATTTGCGAGCCAAACGCTTGACGTTTTTATTCAATTTTTGAGTATAGTCTTTTGGTCTGGGCCCAAAAATTCTACCACCACCGCGAAAAATCGGAGACTTGATACTACCGGCACGTGCCGTACCAGTACCTTTTTGTTTTTTGATCTTACGGGTACTGCCTGCGATCTCGCCACGCTCCTTTGCCTTGTGCGTACCCTGTCTTTGATGAGCTAAATATTGCTTAACATCCAAGTAGACGGCATGTTCATTGGGCTCTATTGCGAAAACATCGTCAGAAAGGTCAGCCTTTCTACCTGTTTCTTTTCCTTTAATATCTAAAACTGCTACCTTCATTATTGCCACCTTTGAATAGTTACGTAAGCATTCTTATGTCCGGGAACGGCACCTTTTACCACTAAAAGATTCTTTTCCGGCACTACCTTCAAAACTTTTAGGTTTTGAACGGTAACTCGACCGCCACCCATTCTACCGGCCATCTTCATACCCTTGAAAACTCTCGCCGGATACGATGCGGCACCAATAGAACCAGGTGCTCTAAGCCTGTTATGTTGACCGTGAGTAGCTTGACCGACACCAGCAAAGCCATGTCGTCTTACAACACCTTGAAAGCCTTTACCTTTCGAGGTACCGACTACATCTACAAATTCACCTTCAACAAAGATGTCGACACCTAGTGTATCGCCCAATTTGTGTTCCCCTTCAAAACCTTGAAATTCAACGACTTTTTTCTTCGGAGAAGCGCCAGCTTTTTTGAAATGACCCATTTCAGCTTTGTTAGCTCGCTTCTCTGCCTTGTCATCGAAACCTAGTTGAAGAGCATTGTACCCGTCAACTTCTTCGGTTCTGACTTGGGTAACTACGCATGGTCCGGCCTCAATAACGGTGCAAGGAATATTCTTCCCATTCTCGTCGAAGATGCTGGTCATGCCTACTTTTTTTCCTATTAACCCAGACATAATTGATTTTAGATTTTAGATTTTAGATTTTAGATTTCACGGATGAAAC
Organism: Flavobacteriales bacterium; assembly: GCA_003232435.1. GTDB lineage: Bacteria > Bacteroidota > Bacteroidia > Flavobacteriales > Flavobacteriaceae > Aurantibacter_A. The sequence continues at coordinate 1,513 of QIJL01000435.1, forward strand.
CAAAACCCATCCTCCGTTTATACTTCTTTACTACTTATTGCTCTTTACTATTTGACAAAAAAACAGGGTCAAAAATTATTCAACCCTGAATATTTTTTCCGTTTTTCCTTTGCACGCAGCGCCGGACATGTTACTTCGGCTACGCTCAGTAACCCGTTCCCCCTTCGGGGGCTAGGGGGCTTTAGACCTTTATCTCAACCTCCACACCACTAGGAAGCTCCAACTTCATAAGTGCGTCAATGGTCTTTGATGAGGAGCTATATATATCTAAAAGTCGTTTATATGAACTTAGTTGAAATTGCTCCCTAGATTTTTTGTTCACGTGCGGCGAACGTAAAACCGTAAAAATTTTCTTATGCGTAGGCAAAGGAATTGGACCCGTAACAACAGCTCCGGTCGTCTTAACCGTCTTTACGATTTTCTCGGCAGACTTGTCCACCAAATTGTAATCGTAAGATTTTAGCTTTATTCTGATTTTCTGACTCATCTCTTCAAAGTTCAAGTTCAAGCGAAGGAATTCCCCAAGTTTCTTGGTTCTTGACTCTTTTGTCTATATTCTCTTCTCTTTATTCTATTCTCTTTATTCTATTCTAAAGACTATTATTTAGGCAGTTATGCCTTTTGCTGCCTTAATAACTTCTTCTGAAATATTGGATGGAGTTTCAGCATAATGTGAAAATTCCATAGTCGATGTCGCCCTACCTGAAGACAAAGTTCTTAAGGAAGTAACATAACCGAACATTTCTGAAAGTGGAACAGTACCTTTTACGACTTTAGCGCCCGCTCTATCACCCATATCACTTATTGTGCCTCTTCTACGATTCAAATCGCCTACAATATCACCCATATTCTCTTCGGGAGTAATTACCTCTATCTTCATAATTGGCTCCATAACAACGGCCCCGGCAGCTTTAGCAGCCGATTTGTAGCCCATTTTTGCCGCCAACTCGAAAGAAAGAGCATCAGAATCCACAGCGTGAAAAGATCCATCTTTCAATAAAACTTTCATGGTATCCATTTCATAACCTGCCAATGGTCCATTTTGCATTGCCATTCTAAATCCTTTCTCAACCGAAGGAATAAATTCTTTTGGAATACGGCCACCTTTGATTTTATCGACAAATTGAAGCCCAGCCCCTTCAAAATCATCATCGGCAGGGCCCATTTCAAATACAATGTCCCCAAATTTACCTCGACCACCAGATTGTTTTTTATAGATTTCCCTATGAGCAGCTGTTTTCGTCAATGATTCTTTGTATTCAACTTGCGGCTCACCTTGGTTTACCTCAACTTTGAATTCGCGTCTAAGACGATCGACAATAATATCTAAATGAAGTTCGCCCATACCAGAAATAATAGTCTGACCTGAAGCTTCATCCGTTTTTACCTGGAATGTAGGATCCTCCTCGGCCAATTTAGCCAAGGCCATACCTAACTTATCTACATCTACCTTCGTCTTAGGCTCGACCGCAATACCGATTACAGGATCAGGGAAGTCCATACTTTCCAAAATAATGGGATGCTTTTCAGAAGACATGGTATCACCAGTCTTGATATCTTTAAATCCTACCGCTGCTCCAATATCACCTGCCTCGATATAATCGATTGCATTTTGTTTGTTAGAGTGCATCTGATAGATGCGCGAAATACGTTCTTTCTTACCTGAACGATTGTTCAAAATATAAGAGCCAGCATCCAAACGACCGGAATATGTTCTAAAGAATGCCAAACGACCAACAAAGGGGTCGGTAGCAATCTTAAATGCCAAAGCCGCAAAAGGCTCTTTGACATCCGGTTTTCTACTAATCGGCTCCCCCGTATCAGGATCAATACCAACAATTGCTTCCTTGTCAATTGGAGAAGGCAAGTATCTACAAACGGCATCCAACAAAAATTGAACCCCTTTATTTTTAAAGGAAGAACCACAGATCATTGGAATGATAGCTCTATCCATAACCGCTGCTCTTAAGGCAGCGTGCACTTCTTCCTCGGTAATAGAATCTTCATCTTCGAAGAATTTCTCCATCAAAGCTTCATCATACTCTGCAACGGCCTCGATCAAAGCAGCTCTATACTCCTTCGTTTCAGCTTTCATTTCTTCAGGAATATCAACAACGTCAAAGGTAGCGCCAAAGCCTTCTTCATGCCATACAATGGCCCTGTTCTTCGCCAAATCAACGATACCCTTAAAATCAGCTTCGTCTCCGATTGGCAATACGATCGGAACCGCATTAGAACCTAACATTTCCTTGACTTGCTTGCAAACCATTAAGAAATTAGCACCTTGACGATCCATTTTGTTCACGAAACCGATGCGTGGTACCTTATAGTTGTCAGCTAGTCGCCAGTTAGTTTCCGATTGCGGTTCAACACCATCAACCGCACTAAAAAGGAATACCAAACCATCCAAAACACGTAAAGATCTATTTACCTCAACGGTAAAATCAACGTGACCCGGGGTATCGATTATATTAAAGTGGTATCCCTTCGCATCCGCGGTCGGTTTTCCGTTTTCCGTGGGGAATTCCCATGTACAGGTGGTGGCTGCCGAAGTAATGGTAATACCACGTTCTTGCTCTTGCTCCATCCAGTCCATAGTGGCGGCTCCATCATGAACCTCACCAATTTTATGGCTTACCCCGGTATAATAAAGAATACGTTCGGTAGTGGTGGTCTTTCCTGCATCAATGTGTGCAGCGATACCAATATTTCTCGTGTATTTTAAATCCCTTGCCATTTTTGATTAAAATCTAAAGTGGGAAAATGCTTTATTGGCCTCAGCCATTTTGTGTGTATCAACTCTTTTTTTGACAGCAGCACCTTCTTCTTTCGAAGCTGCAAGAACCTCTGCGGCCAATTTTTGGGCCATACCCTTTTCATTGCGCTTTCTTGAGTAGCTGATCAACCATTTCATGGCAGTGGAAATTTTGCGATCCGGACGAATCTGCATCGGAATCTGAAAAGTCGCTCCACCCACTCTACGACTACGAACCTCAACATGGGGCATTACATTCGAAAGCGCATCCTTCCAAAGCTCTAATGAAGACTTCTCTTCATCAGTCTTTTTTTCTTCCACGATATCCATTGCATCATAGAATACGCCAAAGGCTACAGATTTCTTTCCGTCCCACATCATCATATTAACAAAACGCGTAACCAATTGATCATCGAATCTTGGATCTGGTAAAATTGGTCTCTTTTTTGCCTGCTTTTTTCTCATTAGTATATATATAAGGTATAAGGCTAGATCAATTCGCCTTAAGACTTTTATTATTTTTTAGGACGTTTTGCTCCGTATTTAGATCTTCTTTGCGTTCTTCCGGCAACTCCAGCAGTATCCAATGCACCTCTTACAATGTGGTATCGAACTCCAGGAAGATCTTTTACCCTACCTCCGCGAACCAAGACGATCGAGTGCTCTTGCAAGTTGTGCCCTTCTCCCGGAATATAGGCGTTCACCTCTTTTCCGTTGGTCAATCGCACCCTTGCCACCTTCCGCATTGCGGAGTTCGGTTTTTTGGGCGTGGTAGTGTAAACACGCGTGCATACACCCCTTCGCTGCGGACATGAATCCAGGGCCGCCGATTTGCTCTTTTTGGTTATCGTTGACCTTCCTTTTCGTACTAACTGCGATATTGTTGGCATACTTTTTCTAAAATTTCAAATTCAAAAGCTCAAATTCCAGACTTTTGCGATTTGGTGCTTGCAATTTGGAATTTACAGGGGCTCTAATTTCTTACGTAAGAATAAACTAATAAGCCGAAACCTGTGGGTTATTTACATATATATAAAATCACGCCCCTGTTTTAGGGCTGGCAAATGTAATACTATTTCGTAATAATTCAAATCGTTACGGCTTAATTTTATGTTTTTTTCTAAATCGGAAAAATCATATAATCGTTTTATGACAAAAAAGAATTGGCATCGTTCCGTTAGTGTTTTTTTGTAACTATTCAGCCGCTTCCTTGCTAATTTTCTTTTAAAAAATATGGTCATGAATTTGAATCTCAAGTTTATACCCGCCTGTGGCGGGCGGGCGGGTTTCGAATTTTTTCACAAAACCATTCGTAACCTAGTAACGCCGTGACTTTGAGTCACGGCGTTACTAATTAACCGATAAACAGCTTCTAGCACAGTAATAACTCAAGACGAGGCCGATCAATATACCGCTGCGCAAAGTCTCCCGACTTTGAGCAACGTAAACCAAAGGGCAAGAGTTCAGAATGATTGAGTTCTTCGATCAACTCAATGCCATTGGTGACATTCCCATTTCACTGGGGCGATGGCAGGTGACCGGTGCACAACAAAGTTTTGGAAAAATCAAACCTTAAATTCACCTAATGGTAAATGATATAGATGACCCTGATAAAATCAAATAAACTATGGGATCAAATCAGAGAGTCAAACCAATAATGTAATCGAAATCGAATCGATACTATATACACGCGTTATTTTGGTTAGTTCGTGATTTTGAATATTGAACCAGCTATCTTTTACTTAACTTTGAACGATATTTACTTTTAGAAAAATGAGTAGCGTAAAAATAGCCCCTTCCCTCCTAGCCGCTGATTTCGGGAACATGCAACGTGATGTTGAAATGGTCAACGACAGTGCCGCCGATTGGCACCATTTAGATATTATGGACGGGGTATTTGTTCCCAACATTTCCTACGGAATGCCCGTGGTCAAGGCGATTGCCAAGTACGCCACTAAACCTTTGGACGTGCACCTGATGATTATTGATCCCGATAGATATATTAAGACTTTTGCCGACTTGGGTACTCATGTACTCACAGTACATTATGAGGCTTGCACACATCTGCATAGAAGTTTACAGGCCATTAAGGCAGAAGGAATGAAAGCAGGTGTGGCACTGAATCCGCATACCAATGTCAATGTTTTAGAGGATACCATAAAAGATATTGATCTTGTCTGTATGATGAGTGTCAACCCAGGATTCGGTGGCCAATCGTTTATTGAAAATACTTTTGAAAAGGTAAAGGCACTTAAGGAATTAATTCGCAGAAAAGGCGCGAATACCTTAATTGAAATCGATGGTGGGGTCACTTCGAAAAACGCCAAAGCTTTGGTCGATGCCGGTGCTGATGTTTTGGTAGCCGGAAGTTTTGTCTTTAAAAGTGAAGATCCAAAAAGAACAATAAAAGAGTTAAAAGAAATTACGGTATAAATGAAACATTTCGATATCGTTATCGTAGGAGGTGGCCCTATTGGAATAGCATGCGGTCTTGAGGCCAAGAAAAGAGGGTTGAGTTATGTTATTTTGGAGAAAGGGCCTATTGTGAACTCTTTGTACAACTATCCGATTAACATGCAGTTTTTTTCCACTTCCGAAAGGTTGGAAATAGATGAGATTCCTTTTATCTGTAAAGAGGCCAAACCGAAGCGGAACGAGGCGTTAGAATACTATCGTAGAATTGTTACCTCCAATAAATTGAATATCCATCTTTTTGAAAAGGTCATAAAGGTTGACAAAGTGGAAGATGGTTTTGATATTGTCTCCGACAAAAACGACTATTCCGCCGAAAACGTCATCGTTGCGACAGGGTTTTATGATTTGCCCAATTTGTTGGACATTCCTGGAGAAAATCTGTCAAAAGTGTCCCATTATTACAAAGACCCCCACTTTTATGCCGGTCAAAAACTGGCAGTAATCGGTGCAAGTAATTCCGCAGTGGACGCCGCGTTGGAATGTTGGCGAAAAGGCGCGGATGTAACTATGATTATTCGTGAACCAGAGGTCGGGCAACGGGTAAAATATTGGGTACGGCCAGATATCATCAACCGTATCGAAGAAGGAAGCATTAAAGCCTATTTTAATTCCGAAGTAAAGGAAATCCGTGAAAACGAAATTATTGTCGACACACCAGAAGGAGAAATCCATTTAGAAAACGACTTTGTGCTTGCCCTGACAGGCTATACGCCCAACTTTGCTTTTTTACTTAAGATGGGCATTGAACTTTCCAACAATGAGAAAAGGCTTCCGAATTATAATCTTGAAACCATGGAAACCAACGTCAAAGGACTTTATTTAGCCGGAGTTATCTGTGGCGGTATGGAAACACACAAATGGTTTATCGAAAATTCCCGAGTTCATGCGAAGATCATCGTGAATTCCATCTTACATAATCAATCCGCTATCTCAAAACCATGAGTACTTTTTCAATTGCCATTCATGGCGGGGCGGGAACTTTGGTCAAGGGCATGATGACCAAAGAAAAAGAAGCCGCTTATAAAAGTGCTCTGGAAGGTGCATTGAATGAGAGTTATGAAACCTTGCTAAATGGAGGTAGCGCTATTGATGCCGCTGAAAAAGCGGTTATCGCCTTAGAAGATTCGCCATTGTTCAATGCGGGAAAAGGAAGTGTTTTCACAGCAGATGAAACACATGAAATGGATGCTTCCATCATGGACGGAAAAACCCTGCACGCAGGAGCCGTTTCGCTAATTTCAGGAATAAAAAATCCCATTTCGTTGGCTCGGGACGTGATGGAAAAAAGTGAACACGTTTTTCTAGCAGGTCAAGGCGCGTTACAATTTGCGAAAAAGCTGGACTATAAAATTGAAGATGATTCTTATTTCTATGATGAATTCCGTCATCGGCAATGGCTCGAAATCAAGGATACCGACAGTTTTCAATTGGATCATTCCGCAAAAAAAAATTCAAAATTCGGTACCGTTGGGGCCGTAGCCTGCGATAAAACCGGCAACATAGCGGCAGCCACTTCCACGGGCGGCATGACCAACAAACGTTTTGGGCGAGTGGGCGACAGTCCGATGATAGGTTCCGGCACCTACGCGAACAACGCCACTTGTGCAATTTCATGTACCGGAAGTGGGGAATATTTTATCAAAGGTGTAGTTGCCTACGATGTTTCCTGTTTGATAGAATTCAAAGGACTGTCTTTGGAAGAGGCCGCATCCGAAGTAATAAATAATCGTATCCTGAAAATAGGTGGCGATGGTGGCTTGATCGCCGTGGATGCTTTGGGAAATATTTCCATGCCCTTCAATACCGAAGGGATGTACCGCGCCAGTAAATCCTCCAAAGGAAAAACCGAAATTTCGATTTATCTAGAATGAACTACCTCGGGGCAGGGCCACCGAGGTATCGGAATCAAGACCGCTGCACTGCAAGAGCCAAGAAACTAGACCTTTGTTCGTTTTTCGTTGTTGGTTGTTCGTTCTTGGAACAAATCGATTATCTGAATGCTACACCCGA
>QIJL01000545.1 GCA_003232435.1 Flavobacteriales bacterium
AAATGGGAGCTAAAATAATTAACCTCATTATTGGCTTTAGTTTATTAGGTTGGTTTTCTGTTAATTTAGAATTGCTAGCGTTAACTGTAAAAGATACTGCAATAGAAACAATTGGAATTAATTTACCAATCTGGACAATTATTGTTGCCATAAGTTCGCTAATTACAATAACCACAATTTATGGAGTAAAAAGTATAGAAAGACTTGCCAATATAGCTGTGCCCTTAATGCTTATCTTTTTAGGATATGTAGTTTATAAATCTTTGGGGCAAATACCTTCATTTAACCAAATATGGGACTATCAACCATCAAATCCCACAATATCACTATTCGAAGCAACTGCTATATTAATAGGTTCTTCAATACTTTTTCCTGTGCTTATGGCAGATTTTTCTAGATTTATTTATAATGATAGGCAAAGTAGAATTGCAGTATTGGGCATTACAATTGGTTTTCCAATTGCACTTGTTTTTGCCGCCATTCCGACTATTGTAACTGGTGAAGTAGATATCATAAAGATAATGAAAGGGCTTGGTCTTATAATTCCAGCTTTTATATTGCTTGTTTTTTCAACTTGGGTAACCAACGCAGTAAATTTATATTCATCTACACTCACATTTTCTACAGTCAAAACAACTTGGGGATTTAAAAAGATGACTATTGTAACAAGTGTAATAGGTACAACTATGGCTTTGCTGGGATTTACTAATTATTTCTTTGACTTTTTGAATCTTCTAGCTGTTTTTACTCCTTCAATTTCAGCTATTTATATTATTGATTTCTTTTGGATTAAAAAGCAAAAATACATTTTGAATAAGATTCCTAAATGGGGAATCAAGGCATTGATAAGTTGGGCTGTGAGCTCTACGATTACGTTATTGACCTACCTTGAAATATTTCAACTTACACATGCATATTTTGTAGATTCCTTATTGATAGGAGGATTTTTATATACCCTTTTAAATTGGAATTTAATAAGCAAAACACAACAAACTAAAAAAACAAATATCACTTAATTATGGCAAAAGTTTTAAGATTACACGAGTATAAAGAATATAAAGACCTTAGCGGAATTAGTTTAGACGATATTCCAGTTACTGAACCTAAGGCAGGAGAAATAAGAATAAAAGTAGATGCTTTTTCTTTGAATTATGGAGACTATGAATTATTTACCAATAATTATATGTTCAGTATGGAATTACCTGCAAGGTTTGGAGATGAATGTGCTGGTATAGTTGATGCCATTGGCGAAGGCGTAAAAGAATTCAAAATTGGCGATAAAGTAAGTACAATGCCTTGGATGAATGAAGGATACGGAGTAGATGGCGAGTTTGCCATAGTACCAGCAAGATTTGCAGCCCATTATCCTGAAAATTTATCATCAGAAGAGGCTTGTTGTATTTGGGTTGCCTATTTAACTTGCTATTATGCATTATTTGAAGTAGCCGAAATAAAGTCCAACGATTATGTACTTATTACTGCAGGAACTAGTAGTGCAGGTATGGCAGCAATGGAACTATGTAAAATGACAGGTGCTAAAGCTATTGCTACAAGCCGTACCAATAAAAATCGTGATTTTCTACTTGAAATAGGTTATGACCATGTGATAGCGCAAAGCGATAATAATATGTCTGAAAGCATCATGGAATTTACCAAAGGACAAGGAGCACGAATAATTTATGATCCTATTGGAGGTAAAATAGTGCAGGAATACGCTAACGGATTAGCACAAAATGCAGTTATATTTTTATATGGAGGTATGGATCCAAACCCTACTATTTTACCAGAAATTGAAATGACACAAAAAGCAGCATGTTTTAGACCATTTTCTGTCTACAATCATATCTATGAAGCGGCATCAAGAGAAAGAGGAGTGAAATTTATATACAATGCGCTACAAAGAGGATATATAAAAGCCTATGTAGAAAAAATATATTCTTTAGAAGATTTTAGATTGGCATTTGAAGACCAATTAAAATCGACAACTCGAAGAGGAAAAATGGTAGTTTCTACTCAAATCCAATAAATGGTTAAAGCTATTTATATGCATAGGCTCTAGTTTATTACTGCGTTGATAAACCCACCTGCCGGACGGGCAGGTTTATCCGGGGGACGAATTCGGCTCTGCTGAACGGGCTTTAGCCCAAAACCCGTAATACCGAACCAATAATCATAGGGCTTTCAGGAATCATATTCCCTGCCTGCCTGTCGGCAGGTTTAAACTAGAGCCATATGCATATTGTAAATAGATTTAATATCAATCGTCATGAAAAGCAACCTTAAACTAATTAATAATCGCTCAGATATTGGTGCAGGTACAAGAGGTGCGGACATGGGAATAGATGCCATGGAAATTGCCGCAATTAATTTAAAAAGTGATTTTTTCAATAGAGCACCTTCGATTGATGTTAAAACACATAATGAAACTATTTACAATAAGGTTAAAAGCTCTTTTGCAAGAAGAATTGGTTTTGTAGTAGAACAATGTAGTAGAGTTTGTGATGCTGTTCAACAGGTTTTATCAAAGAATGAATTTCCGTTAGTACTATCTGGTGATCACTCATCCGCATTAGGAACAATTTCTGGTGTTAAAGCTTCAAACCCAGACGCACGACTTGGTGTAGTTTGGATTGATGCTCATGCTGATTTACATTCCCCATACACATCTCCTTCAGGAAATATTCATGGTATGCCAGTAGCTGCTGCACTACAAGAGGATAATATCGATATGAGAATACATGAACTTGATGAAAAAACGATTAAACAGTGGGGTGAATTAAAAAACATCGGTACAAATACTCCAAAATTTTCACCAGAAGATTTGATTTATTTTGGGGTTCGAGATACTGAAACTGCTGAAGATGATCTTATTAAACGTATGGATATTAAAAACTATACTGTCTCTGAAATAAGATATAGGGGTCTTCAAAATTGTATTAGAGAAGCTATAGAAAAATTGGCGCATTGTGATTCAATTTATATCACATTTGATGTAGATAGTTTAGATTGTGATTTTGTATCGCTAGGCACTGGCACACCAGTTCCATTTGGTTTTAATCCTACAGAAGCAAAAAATATCATTACCGAATTTTTAAAAACTGAAAAAGTAATATGTGTCGAGTTTACGGAAATTAACCCTCTACTGGACAATAAAGGGAATAAAATGGCCGAAACAGCTTTTGATATTTTAAACTTTTGTTTTAAATGATTAAAGATTTATAAAGACTTGGCCTCATAAAACTTTAGTTCATTGTTGCTTATTGTTTTTAATCGATGAATTCCCCGTATTCTCTGCCTCGGGTGTAGCGTAATGATATGTATTTTTGTGGGTATGAGTGAACATATTCACAAGAGCCACAACAAAAGTCTGCTTTTGTATCACTTTGTTTGCCCTATCAAATATAGGAGAACGGTTCTTAGTGAAGAGGTTTCTGTGACATTCAGGGAAATCTGCCTTGGAATAGAGGAACGGTACGAGATTCATTTTTTGGAGATCGGTCTTGAGGGGACCATGTTCATTTCCTGATTCGGAGCGTTCCGACGAATGCCCCTAAAAAGATAATCGGAGCTGTCAAGAGCATTACCGCAAAGGAAATTTTCAGGCTCCATCCCGAAGTGAAAAAATTGCTTTGGGGCGGTAAATTTTGGACAACCGGGTATTGTGTGAATACCGTTGGCCAGTATGCAAATGAACGAGGTAATAAAGAAATACCTCCAGAATCAGGGAAAATCCAAATATAAAGAGATACATAAGAATCAATTACGTTTGTTTTGATACCTCGACGGCTCTGCCCCGAGGTAGTTCATTTTAAAGTCTTTCACTTATAAATAAATTGAGTCAAAAAGAACCTTGTTAGTACCTAAATTAGCACCTCCAAAAACAAACCCCCATAAACATTATGTCTATGGGGCTTTTCTGCGGAGGAAGAGGGATTCGAACCCCCGGAGGTGTGACCCTCGCTAGTTTTCAAGACTAGTGCATTCGACCACTCTGCCATTCCTCCTTTAGCGGTTGCAAATATAGCAACCTTTTTCATATCCATAAACCTTAGAGCAACAATAATTATTGTCAAAAATGTATATTTTCTTTGCAGACCCTTTATTTTTACGGCATGGAAGAATGGTACCATTATCCGCTTCTAGTGGCCGTTGGATTTATTGTAGGTTTTATAAATACCGTGGCCGGAGGAGGATCCCTTATTTCTTTACCGGTACTAATATTTTTAGGATTGCCACCTAGTGTTGCCAACGGTACCAACCGTATTGCCGTGGTCATTCAGAACTTTATGGGCACCGCGGGTTTTAAGAGCAAAGGTGTCTCTACGTATCCTTTTAATGGTTATTTGGGCATTTCCGCTTTATTTGGTGCTATTTTGGGTGCCTATATCGCTGTTGATATCAAAGGCGAAACCTTCAATCGCATTCTCGCTATAATCATGGTCATAGTAGTTTTGATTATCATTTTCAAGCCAAAAATGAAAATGGAAGGCCTTTATGAAAAAATAACGGGCAAACACCTTTGGATCGGAATCATCGCCTTCTTTTTCTTCGGAATTTATGGAGGATTCATCAATGCGGGGCTAGGGTTCATAATTATCTTATTTTTGCATTACGTAAATCAGATGACCTTGGTCAGGGCCAATGCTACAAAGGCTGTAGTAGTTTTGATTTATTCCCTTGCGGCCCTTGCAGTCTTTGTTTTCAACGACAAGGTAGTCTGGTTGGTTGGTTTAACATTGGCCATCGGAAATGGATCTGGAGCTTGGGTTGCTAGTCGAGTATCGGTAAACAAGGGCGACGGATTTATCAAAACATTCTTGGTGGCCATGGTAATTATTATGGCGATAAAGCTTTGGTTTTTTACTTAATGGATATTTTATTTTCATTTCCGCGCAGGCGGAAATCCAAATTAAAGATATGGAAGACATTATTGAACATATGAAATGGCGATATGCCGTAAAAAAATTCGATACAGAAAAGATTCTGTCAAAAGAGAAAGTCGAAACATTGAAGGAAGCCTTTAACCTTACGGCAACCTCTTACGGCCTTCAACCAATTACTCTTTTGATTATTAAAAACAGGGAGCTTCAGAATGAATTGACACCTCATTCTTTTGACCAGCAACAAGTCGCACAGGCATCCCATATTCTTGTAATTTGTATCAAGCATACCATTGATGATGAATATATTTCCCAATACTTTGAACAAGTCAAAAAAATCAGGAATATCAGCGATGAAATTTTAGAACCTTTCAAAAATGATCTGGTCGATAGTTTTTCTACTAAGGATGTTGAAGAAATTAAGAGATGGAGCACAAATCAAGCCTATTTGGCAATGGGAAACCTTTTGACCGTGTGTGCCATTGAAAAAATAGATTCCTGTCCCATGGAAGGGTTTGAACCTGTGGCCTATGACGAATTATTGAATTTAGAGGAGAAAGGCCTTACCTCTGTTTTGGTTATGCCGATTGGCTACCGTGCCGATGACGATATGTTCGCCAGGTTTAAAAAAGTCAGAAAAGATATGAATGAAAGCGTCATTGAAATACGTTGAAGAAAAGTTTAGGTATTTATGAGTTTATAAAAGTAAATTGAACCACAAACCACAAACCACAAACCACAAACGAAGCATATGCCAGGATTCGAATTTTTTGGGGATGCAGAAAGAAAACAGGTTCAAGACGTATTGGATACGGGAGTCTTGATGCGTTACGGTTTTGACGGAATGCGCAACGGAAATTTCAAAGCCAAAGAATTGGAAAAGGCCCTTGCCGAACGCATGCAAACTTCACATGCCCAATTGGTCAGTAGTGGTACTGCCGCGATTACGATTGCGCTAGCCAGCGCAGGAGTAGGAGCAGGGGACGAAGTAATACTTCCGACTTTTACATTCGTCGCAAGTTTCGAGGCCGTCCTTGCCCTTGGAGCCGTGCCCATTTTGGTCGATATTGATGATACCTTGACTTTGGATCCAATTACTGTTGAAGAAGCTGTTTCCAGCAAAACCAAAGCTGTAATGCCCGTTCATATGTGCGGTTCGATGGCCGATTTGGGGGCCTTGAAGTCCATTTGCGAAAAGAACGATTTGATATTATTAGAGGATGCCTGTCAGGCTATCGGCGGCAGTTTTGATGGCAAGCCTCTGGGAAGTTATGGCGACATGGGCGTTTTTTCATTCGACTATGTCAAAACGATTACCTGTGGAGAAGGTGGTGCGATCATTACGAACAAGGAAGAATTTGTCAAAAACGCTGATCATTATTCGGATCATGGCCATGATCACGTGGGAAGCGATAGGGGAGCGGAAGGCCATCCTTTTTTAGGATATAATCATCGAATTTCAGAATTGAATGCCGCGGTCGGGTTGGCCCAGATCAATCGACTGGATGAATTTTTATCCATCCAAAAGAAGAATTATTCCATTTTACGGGAAGTTTTGGAGGATATTCCCGAAGTTGTATTTAGAAGAGTTCCTGAAGGTGGAATAGAGAATTATTCGTTCTTGAGTTTTTTTATGCCTTCGGAGGAATTGGCAAAAAAACTACATTCTGCATTTTCGGAAGCCGGTATCGATGGCTGTTTTTACTGGTACGACAACAATTGGCATTATTATCGAAAATGGGAACATCTGACCGACAGGAAATCTTTGGGCAAATTGCCGCAAGAAGTTTTAGACGGACTTCAAGATTTTTCCAAAACAGATTTTTCGCAATCGGATTATTGGATTGGCAGAAATATTTCCTGTCTGATCAAACTTTCTTGGACGGAAGATGAAGTCCGGGAACGGGCAGAGAAAATGGGAAAGGTGATTCGGAACGTAATCTAAGAATGTAACTCTTTATACCCTGAGTTCGACCTAATATTTGTTTACAGTTTAGATGATTTTTTGTTCAATTCGAAGATGAATTTTTGAAAGACCAACTGGTCGATTGGATAAAATTTGGCGAGAAGTGGAAAAAAAATCATCAAATCCGAAGGAAATACAACTAAAAGGTGGATCTTATCATGTAAATTTTTTAAAATATCTCGATATTCCTTCAAATTTTCCATTTCAGATCTTACCTTTTATTTGCACTCTGTAAATTGAATCTTAGGTCGAACTCCAGTTATAAGTCAATAGACTTCTTTGACAGTGCCGTACCTATGCTTCTTAAC
>QIJL01000669.1 GCA_003232435.1 Flavobacteriales bacterium
TCCAAAATCCAAATTCCAATTTTTATACTTGGAATTTGGTGCTTGATTTTTTTGGAATTTTTTCTGTCGACCGCCACTGTCAACTGCCAACTTTTTTAAATATCTTTGGCACGGTAAAAACCACTAGAAACTAAAGAATATGTCTTACAATCTTCTCAAAGGAAAAAAGGGAATCATTTTTGGAGCACTTGATGAAAACTCCATCGCTTGGAAAACTGCCGAGCGCGTTCACGAAGAAGGCGGAACTTTCGTGTTGACGAATGCACCTATTGCCATGAGAATGGGTAAAATCAAGCAATTGGCCGAAAAGACCGGTTCTGAAATCGTACCAGCCGACGCTACCTTAGAAGAGGATTTAGACAATCTTGTTTCAAAATCTATTGAAATACTAGGTGGTAAGATCGACTTCGTGCTTCATGCCATTGGCATGTCGGTCAACGTGAGAAAAGGGCGAGCCTATACCGATGAGAAATATGATTTTACACAAAAAGGTTGGGACGTTTCAGCTCTGTCTTTTCACAAGGTGATGCAAAGTTTATATAAAGCAGATGCCATGAAAGAGTGGGGGAGTATTGTCGCACTTACTTATATGGCGGCGCAAAGAACTTTTCCCGATTATAACGATATGGCCGATAACAAAGCGTATCTGGAATCAGTTGCCCGTAGTTTTGGTTATTTCTTCGGAAAAGAAAAGAAAGTTCGTGTAAATACTATTTCGCAATCTCCGACTGCAACTACAGCAGGTCAAGGCATTAAAGGCTTTGACGGCTTTATTAGTTATGCCGAAAAGATGTCGCCCTTAGGAAATGCTACAGCTTTGGATTGCGCCGATTATACGATTACCTTGTTTTCTGATCTTACTAGAAAGGTCACGATGCAAAACCTATTTCACGATGGGGGTTTCTCGAATACCGGGGTAAGCCAAGAAGTAATCGATAAATTTTCGTAAAACCCTCATTATGTCATTCCGAGGCACGAGGAATCTTTTTCATACTTGCAAACTTAAACTAAGGGAATGATTGGAAGATGAAATCAAACTTCTCCTTTATAATCCCAGTCCACAATAGACCCGAAGAAATTCGGGAGCTACTTGAAAGCATGGTCTTACTGATTTATGAAAAACCTTTTGAAGTTGTCATAGTCGAAGATGGTTCTTCATTAAGCTCCAAGGATGTAGTTTCAGAATTCTCAAACCAATTATCCATATCTTATTACGAAAAGGAGAATTCGGGTCCCGGGTCATCCAGAAACTACGGAATGGAAAGGGCCAAAGGCAATTATTTTATTGTTCTCGATTCCGATTGCATTCTTCCGCCTCAATACTTGGTTGAAGTCGAAAAATCCTTAGATGACAAATACGTACAATGTTTTGGAGGCCCCGATGCGGCTCACGAATCTTTTACCCTTGTTCAAAAAGCGATCAATTACACAATGACATCTGTTTTAACCACAGGCGGAATACGAGGAGACAAAGCAGCTATCGGAAAACCTGCCCGCCGAACAGGAGGGTTTCAGCCACGGAGTTTTAATATGGGTCTTTCAAAGGAAGTTTTTGAATCGGTCGGTGGTTTTGGAAAAATACACCCAGGCGAAGACCCTGATTTGACTTTTCGAATTTGGAAAGCGGGCTATGAGACCAAGTTGATTCCCGAGGCTTTTGTATATCACAAGCGACGTATCGATTGGAACAGGTTTTATACCCAGGTCAACAAATTCGGAATGGTACGGCCCATCTTGAACAAATGGCATCCGGAAACTTCAAAAATGACCTACTGGTTTCCGACTTTTTTCTGTGTTGCATTTTTGGTGTCGGTATTATTGTATTTCTTGAATATTCGCCTTCCGCTGTGGCTATTTGCTATCTATTTTATTTTGATTTTTGTTGATTCCTTTATCAAGAACAAAAGCATTTCTATTGCATCACTTTCTTTGTTGGCTGTTGTGGTGCAATTCATTGGATATGGGTCGGGTTTTTTAAAATCGACCTTCTTGGTTAACTTTAGCAAAAAGAAGCCGCAAGAATTGTTTCCGAATTTATTTTTTAAATAAGATCATTTGCTAGAAACCATTAAAAAAGTTCTGAACAAAAGAAAAGCCAAGGTATTCGTACTTTTTCTGTTGGCTTCGGGCTTGATTTGGTTTTTGAACACTTTGTCGGAAACGTACATCGCCAAAACCACTTTTAAGTTGGATTATGTCAATACAAACCAGAATTTGATGCTCACTAAGGCGTTTGCCGATAAAGTAGATGTCAAATTACAAACGATGGGTTTTCAATTTTTGGGCTTTAATTTTAAAAAGAAATCGGTCAAATTGGATCTTGCCACGGTTGAAAGATCCAATGGCAAATATTATCTGCTTCAGGAGGATTACAGAAATCAGATCGACAAACAACTTTCGAATTCAATGGTACTTATAGAAATATCTTCGGATACGCTGTTTTTTGATTTTTTGGAAATGATTTCCAAGAAAGTTCCTGTACAAGCCGACATCAAAGTTAATCTTGCCCACAACTATCTATTGGATGGTGTTTTGAAAATAGAACCCTCTTCTATCACGATTACCGGCCCGAAAGAAGAAATCGACACTATTGTTACTGTACACACTGTAAAATTAGACCAATCGGAAATCGTTGCCAACTTTTCCGAAAAAGTTACTTTGTTTAAATCATCCGAATTACGGTACACCTCGTACTCCTCGAATATTGTTCAACTTCAAGGTAAGGTTTCAAAATTTTCCGAAAAAATCATAGATGTACCGGTCGAGGTTATCAATCTACCCGCAGGTAAACAAGTGCGCACATTTCCCGACGAAGTATCCATTTTGTGCAAAGCGAAAATTGAGCAGCTCAAAGATATCAATGGTATAGACTTCAAGGTGGTTGCAGATTATTCAAGCTTAAAAAAAAATAGGTCAAAATCAATGGCCCTGATCTTGACCAAACAGCCTAGTGGAATTTTCAGTGCCACCTTGATGGAGACTAAAGTCGAATATATTTTAAATCAAGAATAATGATCATTGGCCTAACGGGCGGCATTGGAAGTGGTAAGACTACAGTTGCCCAATTATTCATCGACCTTGGAGTGCCTGTTTATAATTCGGATACGGAGGCGAAAAAGTTGATGAATTCCTCTAAAAAACTCCGGAAATCCGTCAAAGACCTTTTTGGAAAAGAAGCCTACAAGAAAAAAAAAATAGATCGTTCATTTATTGCGAAAAAAGTATTTAATGATAAAGAGCTTTTAAAAAAACTCAATTCCGTTGTCCATCCCGCTGTGCGTGAACATTTCGAATTTTGGGCTAAAGAACAAAAAGCCCCTTATGTGATTCAAGAGGCTGCGATTATATTCGAGCAAGCGAGCCAATATCTTTATGACAAAATAGTTTTGGTCACGGCACCTAAAGAAGAAAGAATTGTTCGGGTCTTGAATAGGGATTCTGATCAAGATAGGTCGAAAATAGAAAAGCGGATGGCCAATCAATTGCCCGACAATGAAAAAATCGTACTAGCGGATTATGTGATCGAGAATATCGAAATTGAAAGGACAAGGCAAAAAGTTGAGGAGATTCACAACGCTCTCCTTGATTATATCTAGTACTCAGGGTTTTTCGTAGTGTTAAGGTTAGGTTAAACCAATGAGCTGCTATTTGTTAAATTTCTAAATTTACCTGAAGATGAATAAGAGGTTGTTTGTGCTTTTGGTGATCTTGATGAGCCTCGCACTAATTGGAATCATTTTTGTCCAGGGTTTTTGGATCAAAAAATCGGTCGAAGATAGAGAAGACCAGTTTTCCAATACGGTTTCAGAAGTGCTCAACCGGGTTACAGATAAAATTGAAAAGCGTGAGCAGAAGGACTATTCGGATCGCTACCTCAATCTTAAAGATAGTATTGGGGAATTAAAAAGCTCACAGTTAAGCAACATTTTTTTTATTGATCGTGATTTGAATTCCAACGAGATACGCTTATATGAGCACGGTATTTTAGAGGAAGATTATAATATAGCATCAACGTTCTTTGACATTGGTAATAGTGACGATAGCACTAATATAAAAAATTATACGAGTAGGCGTACGACTACGATTTTCAAGGAAGATTACGATCTTGACGGAAATCGACAACGGTTGACACCGGACCAGACCTTGAAAAAAATTGGTGGCCTTTCGTCTGTTGAGAAGGCCGCATGGGAAGATGTTTTTAGTCAATACGCGAAAAAAGTACCCGTTCATCAAAGAGTTTCGAAGCAAGAAATCGAACTGCTTTTAAACCGTGAATTGGAGAACCACGGTCTTGACATCAACTATGAATACGGGGTATATAGTAGAGGTCTGCCTACAAAAGTAAAGTCGCGAAAATTTAAACCTTCTGAATCGACTTCGTACAAGGCTCCGATTTTTAAGGATAGTGAGGGCAATACCGATTTTTCGCTGTTGATCAATTTCCCTAAAAAGGAGCGGTTTCTGTTCAGCTCGATTCTTGGAATGGCCTTTTTGTCATTTTTGTTCACTTTGGTAATCGTTGTGGCCTATGCAGGTGCGATCTATCAGTTGATTCGACAAAAGCAGATTTCTGAAATCAAATCTGATTTCATCAACAATATGACGCATGAGTTCAAGACCCCCATTGCGACGATAAATTTGGCGGTGGAGGCGATTAAAAACCCGAAGATTATCGGGGATCAAGAGAAGATTTTAAGGTATCTTCAAATGATACGCGATGAGAATAAACGAATGCACGCACAGGTAGAAAATGTATTGCAAATTTCAAGACTGGAAAAAAACCAGTTGGATATTAGTAAGGATAGGGTCGATGTACACGACATAATCACTGATGCCATTGCGCATGTAGAACTGATAGTTGCAGATCATGGGGGCTATATAGAAACCCATCTTGAAGCCGAAAGAACAGAAGTATTGGGCAGTGAAATGCATTTAACGAATGTCATTGTCAACATTCTCGATAACGCCATAAAATACTCCTCCGAGGAGGCACCTAAAATCGATATTTATACCGAGGTCGCCAAGAATTTTATCATTATCAGAATAAAAGACCAAGGTGCGGGAATGAGTAAGGCGGTACTAAAAAAGGTTTTTGAAAAATTTTACCGGGAACATACCGGAAACATACATAATGTAAAAGGGCATGGTTTGGGCCTCGCCTATGTAAAACAAATAATAGACGATCACCAGGGTGAGGTGTATGCGGAAAGCGAAAAGGATAAAGGAAGTACTTTCTACATTAAATTGCCCCTAATTTAAAATACTATGGAAACAATAAACAAGAAAATACTGTTGGTCGAAGATGATCCGAATTTCGGTATTGTACTGAAGGACTATCTATCAATGAACGATTTTGACGTTACTTTGGCGAAGAATGGAATGGAAGGGTTTGAAAAATTCAAGAAAGACAGCTATGATGTTTGCATTCTTGACGTTATGATGCCCTATAAAGACGGATTTACCTTGGCAAAGGAAATCAGGGAGAAGAACGAAGAGGTGCCAATCGTATTCCTGACGGCGAAAACGATGAAAGAAGATGTTTTGAA
Organism: Flavobacteriales bacterium; assembly: GCA_003232435.1. Classification (GTDB taxonomy): domain Bacteria; phylum Bacteroidota; class Bacteroidia; order Flavobacteriales; family Flavobacteriaceae; genus Aurantibacter_A. The sequence goes on from QIJL01000669.1 coordinate 5,547, forward strand.
AGGATATAAGGCCGGTGCTGATGATTACTTGAATAAACCTTTCGATTCAGAGGTGCTCTTGGTAAAACTTCGTGCAATATTGCAACGCAATGCCTCGAATACCCTCGCAGATAGCAAGAAATTTGAATTCGAAGTTGGTAACTTCCATTTAAATTCAAAACTGAGGTTCTTGAAGTATAAAGATGAGGAGACCATTAAATTATCTCCGAAGGAGAACGATTTGTTGCGACTTTTAGCTTTGCATGAAAATGATTTGATGCCCCGGGAATTAGCTTTGACCAAAATCTGGCGCGATGACAATTATTTCACATCAAGAAGTATGGATGTTTATATCGCTAAGCTAAGAAAGTATTTGAAGCGCGACGATACGGTTGAAATTTTGAACATTCACGGGGAGGGTTTCCGGTTGGTAGTGAAGCCGGAGTCTGAATAGCAGAAACATATTTTTGTAAAAGAGCATCCAAATTAACGGGATGCTTTTATTTTTTATAGAGTTGATTCAATATATTTCGCAAAATATCTTCCGGAAGACCGTTTATCGAAACACTGATCGCCCTTTCTGGCCGTTCCAATGTTTCGAATTGTGATTTCAGTAAGCCTGCCGGCATGAAATGATCTTTACGTGCTTGCATTCTTTGATAGATTATCTCAAAAGTTCCTTCCAAATAAATAAAACATACCGAATCCTCTATTGTCTTTTGTAATGCTTCGCGATAAGCTTTTTTTAGGGCGGAGCAGGCGATGACCGCACCTTTTTGAGAATTATTAATTGCCAAGGCTATGTTCTAAAAAACGACTGATGAAGTATCTCATTAATAATCAATGTTTTACATTCGATTCTTTATGTACCAAGCGACAATATATAATTCTTGTTCGAAAAACACCGCATGAAACAGCCATATATTAGAACATAGCAATTGCCAATTCATTGGTCACAACCGTTAGTTGAAACCCTGCCTGCCGGCAGACAGGTATGTCCGCCAGTTGGCGGACAAGACTTTCAGTTTCTACAAATTTCCGACAAGTAAATAGCGAACAGCGGGCAGTGGGCAATTCTTTTACCGATATTTTGCCAACTGCCAACTGCCAACTGCCAACTGACTTTTTACTATCAATGCTCAAAAAGAATTTCATTCTTTCTTTATAAACCTATGTACTTTCAGTGCATAGAGTGGTTTAGTTAAGGCATTCAGCCAACCTTGCCGATCTGAATCATTTAACGGTTGGCCTTCCGACATTTTAAGCACATTTTCTTTTGGGAGAAAGCCATCCCCGTCAAAATATGGTAAATCAAACTCTTTTGCCAAAAGTTTCCCTATTGTGGTCTTTCCACAGCCAGAGACACCCATGACAATATGTATACTCCTGCCAAATGGAAATCCGAAATTTCTACTTGGTCTTTTCCCCCATGCCTTCGTTAAAATTTATTGCCGTAGCTGAGGCTATGCCGAAAAATTTTGCCTTGGCATGAGAAAAAATCCCTGCCTTGATTCTCCCGAATTTCCATTTGGCACGAGTATATAGTAGGCTTACCCACTGGGTTGGTTTTTTAAGCCATCGAGTATTTGATCAAAGTCATATTGGTAATTGACCCAAACTGTAT
>QIJL01000186.1 GCA_003232435.1 Flavobacteriales bacterium
ATGCGCTGGATTTTATCAACGCCACAAAGTGGGTGCGAGAGAACCTGCCACATTGTAGTGTGAGTGGAGGGGTAAGTAATGTTTCCTTTTCGTTTCGAGGAAATAATCCCGTTCGGGAAGCTATGCATTCCGTCTTTTTATACCATGCGATAAAAGCGGGAATGAACATGGGTATTGTCAACCCTACGATGCTGGAAGTTTATGATGATATTCCCAAAGACTTATTGGAGCATGTTGAGGACGTCATGCTCAATCGTCGAAATGACGCCACAGAAAGATTGCTCGATTTAGCCGAATCGGTTGTAGGGAAAGCCAAGGAAAGGAAAGTCGATCTTTCATGGCGCGAAAAACCTCTACAGGATAGAATTACCAGGGCCTTGGTCAAAGGTATCGACCAATACATTGTAGAAGACGCATAGAGGTTATCGAAGGGCATTTGATGACCGGAATGAACGTAGTCGGCGACCTTTTCGGAAGCGGAAAAATGTTCTTGCCCCAAGTAGTAAAATCTGCTCGTGTGATGAAAAAGGCGGTGGCGTATCTCCTTCCGTATATCGAGGAGGAAAAATTGCTTAATCCGCAGGAAGGTGATTCCGATGGAGCTGGAAAAATATTGATGGCAACAGTAAAAGGCGACGTACATGATATCGGAAAAAATATCGTCAGTGTCGTTCTCGCCTGTAACAATTATGAGATTGTCGACTTGGGAGTAATGGTGCCACCTGAAAAAATTATTGCCGAGGCCATGGAACACAATGTCGATATCATTGGATTAAGCGGACTAATAACCCCAAGTTTAGATGAGATGGTTCATCTCGCCAAAGAGATGGAGCGCAAAAATTTCACAGTTCCCTTGTTGATCGGGGGGGCGACGACCAGTAAGGCACACACGGCAGTTAAGATAGACCCGCGATACAGTCAATCCGTGGTTCACGTGAACGATGCTTCTCGGGCCGTTACAGTGGTGGGCGACTTATTACGGAAAGATACTTCCGAGAAGTATAAAAAGTCAATCAAAGAGGACTATGATCTTTTTCGGGATAAATTTTTGAAACGCTCCGTTCGAAAAGAATATAAATCAATAGAAAAAGCGCGAGAAAATAAATTTAAGATCGATTGGAACACATCCGAAATTAAAGAACCCAATGAACTCGGTATTCAAGTAATCGAAGATTTGAATTTGGAAAAACTGGTCGATTTTATTGACTGGACACCCTTTTTCAGAAGTTGGGAACTGCACGGAAAATACCCTGCTATTTTGTCGGATGAGATTGTCGGTAAACAAGCAACCGAATTGTTCGAAGATGCCCAGACGATGCTTGAAAAAGTGGTTTCGGAAAAACAACTAAAGGCCAAGGCCATTTTCGGATTGTTTCCGGCCAATACCATCAATGACGATGACATTGCCCTTCGACTACGCTCAGGGGCCGAAGTTGGCATCCAGGGGTCGTTGAGCGGAGTCGAAGCGACAGACGAATTTGTTTTCAGAACCCTTCGCCAACAACTCCAACGAAAAGAAGGGGTGCCCGATTACGCACTTTCTGATTTTGTCGCACCAAAAGAGACAGGCAAAAAAGATTACATAGGCTGTTTTTGTGTGAGCACAGGATTTGGCACTGATGAACTTGCCGATCAATATAAAAAAGATCTGGACGATTATAATTCCATTTTAATAAAGGCGTTATCCGATAGGCTGGCGGAGGCTTTTGCCGAATATTTGCACAAAGAAGTCCGAACGAGACATTGGGGCTATGCCGCCAACGAAGATTTGAGCAATGAAGAGTTGATCAAAGAATCGTATAAGGGAATTCGCCCTGCTCCGGGGTATCCCGCTTGTCCCGATCATTTGGAAAAATTGACCATTTGGGAAATACTTCAAGTGGAAGAACAAATAGGAGTCAAATTGACCGAGAGTTTGGCCATGTGGCCGGCGGCTTCCGTTTCAGGTTATTATTTTGGAAACCCTGAAGCCCGTTATTTTGGATTAGGTAAAATAAAGGAAGATCAGGTAAAGGATTTTGCAGAGCGCAAAGGAATTCCTCTTGCTGAAGCCGCCAAATGGCTCGCTCCGAATATTGCGGATGATTAGACGTGATAGACCTGTCAGGTTTTGAAAACCTGACAGGTCTTGACGCTAGCCACGCGTTAGACAAGCCCCTTAATCCCCTCTTTCTAGAGGGTAAACTGTTGCGAAATAGCTTTTGACAAGGAAAGATATCGCGTTAGGGATTGTAGCGGCATCTTTTTTGAATCCTTTTCGGTTCAAAAAAATATAGCGGAAAGCCCGCCCGAACGCCCAAATAAAATATTAATTGCAGAACAATTTCAATTTAGATGAAAGTTACCGACCACATAAAAGCAGCAAAGAAAAAAACGTTGTTTTCCTTCGAAATCATTCCTCCGATAAAAGGAAAAAATATTCAGGAACTTTACGACAACATCGACCCGTTGATGGAGTTTGAACCTCCTTTTATCGATGTGACGACCTCTCGCGAAGAATATGTGTATTTAGATCGTGATGGTCTTTACGACAAAAAACTCACTCGCATGCGGCCCGGCACTTTGGGTATTTGCGCTTCTATAAAGCACAAATATAATGTAGATACAGTGCCCCATGTTCTTTGTGGGGGATTTACAAGGGAAGAAACCGAATACCTTCTGGTCGACTGTCACTATTTGGATATTGAAAATGTGATGGCCTTACGGGGCGATGCCAGAAAAGAGGAACAGTATTTTGAACCCACCAAAGGGGGGCATGCTTATGCGATAGATCTCGTCAAGCAAATTCAAAACCTGAATTGTGGAAAATACCTGCACGAAGTTATCGAGACCGACGATTGTGCACACTTTTGCATAGGAGTGGCGGGTTATCCTGAAAAACATTTGGAAGCACCTTCTTTGAAATCAGATTTGAAACGTTTGAAGGAAAAAGTCGATGCGGGTGCCGAGTACGTGGTAACCCAAATGTTTTTTGATAACAAAAAATTCTTCGAGTTTGTTGATGTGGCAAAAGAAATGGGTATTGATGTTCCGATTATTCCAGGAATTAAACCGATCGCCGTGAAACGCCATTTACAATTACTCCCGCAGGTTTTCAAAATCGATATTCCCCAAGATTTGATCGATGCCGTGGATGATTGTAAAGATAACAAGGCCGTTCGCCAGATAGGTGTCGAATGGGCCATCGAACAATCTAAAGAACTAAAAGAGGCCGGAGTTCCAGTATTGCATTACTACTCAATGGGAAAATCGGATAATGTTCAGGCAATCGCAAAAGCGGTTTTTTAAGAATGGAGTTTATGGGATTATATTTCTCTGTACTTAATATCGATGCCAGAAATTGTAGGTAAAAGAAGATCGTGCTAAGAGATCTTTGTTCTAGTTTTCAGGTAAGGTTTTATCTTAAATCTAGAAATCTGAAACCGAACAAACTGTCAACTCGCTGCCCAAGACCACACCTTAAAAAACATGGAAAGCTGGTATCCAAAGAGATGGAATTCCACCTTCATTCTACTGCTAAGATTTTATCGAGGGCTTGTTCTAATTTCTCCCCCCTGTATATTCTCGCCAATATATATTTATTCCTAAGGGTAGCCATTGATAAAGAACTGATTTGTGAAATTTCCTTTTTGGCCTCTTTGGATTTTAACGTGGAGAGGTGATTTTTCCTGTCCAAAATAGAGTCGACCTTTTGCCTGACATAATTCACGGCCCTTTCATTCTCGTCTTGCATTGGAAACCCGGTAACGGCCAAGGGCAGTACATTGGATCGCATCAGTTCCACAAAACGGTTATAGGAGACCGTGTTCGGAAATTCCCTATTAAGATGTTTTTGAAGATAAAAGACATAAAAATGCTCAAAGGTCCTGAACCCACTTAAATGGCACAGGACCGTGATCGTCAATATTTCACTGGCCGACATCGTGGATTTCCTGTTTCTGGTCTTTTTCCCAGTGGAGATCCGTCTTTTTCGCCAAGCAGAATCGAAAACAACACAAAAATCATCGATGGAACAAAATATTTCTGCTCTTTCTATGTTAAAAAAGCCATTTTCTTACGGCGAGCTCAGGTTATAAGGTTATTCTATAAAGAAAAACAAAAAGAATTGTTGCCGTAGAACCATTAAAACCAAAACCACTTGCAAAATCGATAGTAAAACTATTATATTTGCACGCAAACCTATTATTTTGGTGGAAAATTTGAGCTTAAATATTGAGGTCAGCCCAGAGCTATACTCTAAGAACCCCGACTCTTCTGAATTAGGGCAAAGTCTGGTCTCAAAAAGCATCGAGTTGATCAGTGAGATAGGCTTTGAGGCCTTCACATTCAAAAAGCTAGGGGTCTTGGTGAATTCTCCTGAAAGTTCGGTGTACCGTTATTTTAAGAACAAACATACATTACTGGTGTACCTGACGAGCTGGTACTGGACTTGGACAGAGTATCGGCTTCTCTTTGCAACTGCCAATATCGATTCCCCAAAAGAGCGACTTAAAAAATCGATCGAGATACTTACCAAACCCGTTTTGACCGATGATTCATTTTCTTATATAAATGAAGTACTGTTAAGCGAAATAATCTTCTCTGAATCGATAAAGACGTATCATACCAGATATGTTGATGAAGAAAACAAAAAGGGTTGGTTTAAGGCATACAAAAAAGTGGTTCAAAGAGTAAGTGACATCGTGTTGGAAATCGATCCAGATTTTCAATTTCCGCATATGCTGGTTTCCACTATTATCGAAGGAGCACATCAGCAGCATTACTTTTCTGAACACATACCTGCACTTACAGATATTACAAAAAATAAAGAAGGTATTACAAAATTTTATACACAATTAATATTTAACAATTTAAAATAATAAAGAATATGTTTGATTTTAAACACTTTAAAGGTGATATGTTTGGTGGTATAACCGCAGGTGTTGTTGCATTGCCATTAGCATTAGCATTTGGAGTTAGTTCTGGATTAGGGCCAAGCGCTGGTCTTTACGGAGCAATTTTTGTGAGTTTTTTCGCTGCACTTTTTGGTGGAACGAACACACAAATATCTGGACCAACTGCACCAATGACAGCAGTGAGTATGGTAGTAATTGCAGGAATTGTTGCTGCTTTTGATGGCGATGTTTCCAAAGCATTACCAGCAATTTTAACTGTATTTTTATTAGCAGGATTAATGCAAATAGGTCTTGGGTTTATTGGCTTAGGAAAATATATAAAGTACATACCTTATCCTGTTGTTTCAGGTTTTATGACCGCTATCGGTGTTATTATTTTGATAACACAAATCTTACCATCTATAGGTTATTACCCAAAAGAAGATACTGAATTTGTAACTCAATTTAAACCACAGGCCGAAGAGGTTATTTTAGACAATATCTTAAAAGATGAAGCTGGAGAAGGCATATTGGTTTTAGAAGATTTTGAAGAAACGATTAAAAGAGCAGGAACTATTACACAAGAACAAATTTTAAAAGAATCTCAAGCCTTGGCAGGTAAAGAATCCTCGGGAGTATTAGGAACGATTAAAGTTTTGCCAAAAGCATTGCAAAATATTAATTGGCTAGAAGTATTACTTGCATTAGGAACAATACTTATTATTTATGGTTTTAAACGAATTACCACAAAAGTGCCGAGTACTTTAGTCGCACTTTTAGTAATGTCTGGTATCGCCATAGGTTTTGGTCTAAATTACAGACCTATTGAAGAAATACCTAGCGGTTTGCCCATACCTAATTTAGAAATTTTTACCGGTTTTAGTCTAAGTAGTATTACTCCGTATATTTTTACGGCCTTGACTTTGGCGTTATTGGGTGCGATAGATTCTTTGTTAACCTCTGTAGTAGCGGATAATATGACTAAAACCAAGCACAAGCCTAATAAAGAACTGATAGGTCAAGGTATAGGCAATACAATTGGAGCCATATTTGGAGGTATCCCTGGAGCGGGAGCAACTATTAGAACAGTTGTGAACATTAACGCGGGAGGGAAAACCAGATTGTCAGGAATGATGGCAGGTGTTTTATTGCTTGTAATTTTACTGGCATTGGGACCCATTGCATCGCAAATTCCCGCAGCTGTTTTAGCAGGTATATTGATAACAGTCGGTATTGGGGTTATGGATTATAAAGGGCTAAAGGCCATACCTTATATGCCCAAGCCCGAAGTAATCATAATGTTGATAGTCTTGGTATTGTCATCTGTATGGAATTTAGTATATGCCGTTGGAATAGGCTTGGTGATAGCCTCTTTAATGTTTATGAAAAAAATAGGTGATTTAACCGCAGAGCGTTCTGATGTAAAATCTTTATTAAAAGAAGAAGCTTGGTCTGATGAAATAGATTTTCCGAAAGCATTGCAAGAAGAAGTGTTTGTCAAACATATTAAAGGACCATTGTTTTTTGGCTCAACTAGTGATTTCCAACAATTAATGAAACAAATACCAGATACTGCCACAACCATTGTTATTAGAATGGGAAGAATGCAATATATTGATCAATCAGGTTTATATGCCTTAGAAGATTCATTGATTGACTTAATCAAAGACGGCAAAAAAATACTTTTAGTTAATGTTTTAAAACAACCTAAGTATTTATTGGAGCGTATCGATATTATTCCAGATCTAGTTCCAAAAGAACATTTGTTTGATGATTTTGATGAGTGCTTAGTATGGATTAAAAAGAACGTAAAGGGTGAAAATTAAACGTTAAATCAATATATAAATAATATGAGAACAACAACACTTACAAAAGAAATACAGGGCGCATTGGCCCCAACAGCGGTTTTAACAGATTTATTGGAAGGCAACAAACGATTTACCAATGCCAAAAAAGAAGAAGTGGATTATTTGGCACAAGTAAAACAAACCGTTGGAGGGCAATTTCCAAAAGCGGTGATTTTGTCTTGTATAGATTCCAGGGTTCCCGTTGAAGTGGTTTTTGACCAAAGCATCGGCGATGTTTTTGTTGCCAGGGTTGCCGGCAATTTCGAAAATGTGGATATTTTGGGAAGTATGGAATATTCTTGTAAAGTAGCGGGAAGTAAATTAGTCTTGGTCTTGGGGCACGAAGCCTGTGGAGCCGTAAAAGCTGCCTGTGATGGTGTAGAGCTGGGGAATATAACAGCGTTACTTTCTAAAATAATGCCTGCGGTAAAATTATCCGCAGACCAAGTAGACGGGGAAGCAAACTCTTCGAACAATGAAATGGTCGCTAAAACAGTTGCAAATAATGTACTGCTCACAATAGATAGAATACGTGAGAAAAGCCCGATTCTCAAAGAAATGGAAAGCAACGGAGAGATAAAGATCGTTGGGGGGGTATACCATCTATCGACCGGTAAAGTAGAAATGTTGTAAAACAGCATTTAGATTTCAAAAACCACACCTAACAGGTTTTCCCCTAAAGGCGGACAAGTAAAAACCTGTTAGGTTTTTATTATAGA
>QIJL01000100.1 GCA_003232435.1 Flavobacteriales bacterium
CCATTGCTTACGTGGTTATCGATAAATATATCGGGTTTTACCAAGTGGAATATTTCCGCAAATGTCCGTGCGTTTTTTGTATCCGATTTGATGAAATCACGATTGAGGTCATAGTTTTTGGCGTTTCCGCGGAAGCCATACGACTTGGGTCCATTTTGATTGGCCCTTGTACCGGTATTCCGATTTAAGGCACCACCGATATTGTAAATGGGGATGGTTACAAGAACTGTGTTTTCAGGAGTTTTTATTTTACCGCTTGCCAAATCGCGATACAATAACATGGTCGCATCTATTCCGTCAGGTTCTCCGGGATGGATTCCGTTATTGATCAAGATCACGATTTTTTCAGCTCCCACCCTTCGAAAGTTAAAGTCGGCATCTTCATTGAAAGTTACGATATGAAGTGGATTGCCACTATCGGTTTCCCCAATGGTCTGAATATTGATCTTGGAAAATTCTTTGGCCAATTGAATGTAAAAGTCTATGGTTTGAAGATAAGTGGCCGTCTCCATACCTTTCGATAGTTCAAAATGGGTCTGAAAATCAGCAGTTTTATCCTCGACTTTTTCTTCACAGGATAGCAACAATATGGATACCAGCATTAAAAAAAAGCCACGTGACATTCGCAGTTGATTGAGTTATCAAAGCTACGTAAAAACTTGATTGTGTCGATTATGCGGGCTTCGTGATTTTGATCAATTCCTCACTTCGTACGGGTTTGTTGACGAAGGTTATGAGATGATGTGTTTTTGTCTTATAAAATTCCCAAGTTTCTCGATCCGCTGAATCGATTGAGGAGGTAATGATATTGATCCTTACTTTTTTTTCTAGGGGCAGTTTTATGAATTCCTGTAAAAATTGCCACCCGTCCATTATGGGCATATTTAAATCCAAGAAAATTATTTCAGGTACCTCAACATCTTTCTCTAAGGTTTCAATAATAGATTCCAAAGCCAACATGCCATTACCAAAGGTACTGATGTTATCACATTCAACGATATTGTCAAGAATTTTTCGCATTCCGAAAACTATAATAGGGTCGTCATCGACAATGTAGATCGAGTTAATTTTTTCCATTAAAATATATCTTGAAAGTAGTTCCCTTACCCACAACGCTTTGTGCAGTTACTTTGCCATTCATGGCCTCAATTTGATTTTTGGTAATGTAAAGCCCGATACCACGGGCATCTTTATGGTGATGAAAGGTTTTGTACATGCCGAATAGCTTGTCACCATATTTTTTTAAGTCGATTCCGAGTCCGTTATCCGAGATACTCAGAACGATATTTCCTTTTTCAACTTTTGTACTCAACTTCAATATAGGACTCCTTGAAGGCTCTTTGTACTTAACTCCATTTGTTATGAAATTCATAAGAATACTTTCTAAATAAGCGGGAATGACATTCACCTGAACGTCTTTTGAAATGTCATTTATTATCTTTGCGTTGTTCGTCTTCAAGAAAGCGGAAAGGCTTTGCACAACCTTACCCACCGCTTTGTTTAGACAAACGGGTTTTTTATTGAGATTGGTATTGGCGCTGATCGCCACAACCTCGTTAAGATTTTCAAGGGTTTCGAGTAAATTGTCAGAGGCCTCTATCAGCATGTTTGTAAGTCTATTTTTTTCAGCAGTGTCCCTTTCGTTTACGAAAAAGTCCAATAACATTGCGAAGTTGGCCGCGTGAGAACGAAGATTATGTGAAATGATATGGGCGAAGTTGATCAATTTTTTGTTCTGCAAAGATGTTACATTGATAAGGTCTCTAAGTTCTTCTTCCTTTCGCTTCACCTCTGAAATATCCAAACTAATGCCAACCAAGCCCTTGACAGTACCATTTCCCCCAATTAAGGGAATCTTGGAGGTCAAAAAGGTGGTTGTGTTGCCATCCTTTGTTTTATTGGTTGTTTCTCTCCCAAGAATGGGTATCAAAGAACGCATTACCTGCAAATCTTCATCCCTTGAAATTTGCGCCACCTGCCTGTCGTAAAGATCAAAATCACTTTTACCCAAAAGTTCTTCTGGATGTTCAACACCCAAATATTCACATTCTGATTTGTTGACTAAGATTTTTTTCGAATCCAAGTCCTTGATAAACACATTTAGAGGTAGGTTGTCAATCAGTGTTTTAAGTAAGATTCCGCTTTCTGAGGTTTCCATATCTTTCAATGAATGGTTCGAGGAGTCTTGGCGAGCTCTTAATTTTTCTAACTCTTGTCGATCGGAAACTTGTTGGGTCACATCTTCAACCTGAATTATTGCTCCGATTACATTTTCATTTTCATCATACCATGGTAAGTTGTGCCATTGGCCCCATATTTCATCATTATTGTGATCGATATAGGAATCGGTGCTTACTTTGCTTGATCGGCCCTTAAAGCAGTTCTGTAGAATAGGGCGCCATCTTTCACTTGAAGACCCGAATAGATCAAATATAGAAGTACCAAAAACTTTGGGCGAGGAGAAATTGAAGGAATCGATCCACCGATCAGAAGCATGAACCACCTCAAATTCGGTATTGATAAAGGCTGTTGCACTAGGCAACTGTTTTATCATATAATCTCTCAATGAGGATTTGGTACTATGAAGCATAGTAAGGAAATTTCCTACTAAAATAGGATGATTTCTTAACATATTTTACTTAATGTTGTGAATGCATCAAAACTCGTTGTGTGCTCCTAAAAATAGATGGGGAAGAGACTAAATTATTTCAAAAATAAGGTAAAATCCTACAAAAAGAAGTTTTTTTGAATAATTTTAGAACAAAAAAACGTAAGTATTTGTCTGTCAAGAGCTAAGCCTATTTGACTTTGACCGAATCAGGAACCAGGACAGAATAATCCCCTCCATTTTGTATAACATCGCGAACTATTGAAGAACTAATGTACGAGGTACTTGAAGCTGTCAGTAAAAAGATAGTTTCTATTTCAGAAAGTTTCCTATTGGTATGGGCGATTGCCTTTTCAAACTCGAAATCACCAGGATTTCGAAGACCTCTTAGAATAAAATCGGCGTTGACTTCTTTGCAGAAATTTACCGTAAGGCCTTTATAGGTCATGACTTTTATTTTGGGCTCGTTTTCGAACTCTTTCTCCACAAATTCTTTTCTTTCAGCAAGAGAAAACATGTATTTCTTTTCGGAATTTATACCTATCGCAATAATCAATTCGTCAAATAGCGTGACCCCGCGTTTGATTATGTCTGAATGCCCTAGGGTTAGGGGGTCGAAAGAACCAGGAAATATGGCACGCCTCATTTAAAAAAGTTATTCGTTACTAAGTTAATGGTTATTTGGTAATAATGCCTTCGATAAAAAAATCCGACGCCCCTTTGGTCTAAAACCAAATGAATCTTTCTCAGAACCAACCTATTGGCGTGGCGTACACTAAAATTGTAACTATTCAGCCGAAGTGTTGTTTAATGCTCTAATGCCTTAATGTGTTAATGCTTTAATAATACTTCGCAACTATTCGGACGAAGTGCTTTCGAGATAAAAAATAGCTGGGATATAGCGAAAAAACACTCTTTATTAGCCGAAATGACTCTTGACTCAATAGTGTTGTTTAATGCTTTAATAATTCATAACTCATAACAAGTTCAATATATCCGTCACCAATACATAATGGCTGAACAGTTACCTAAAATTACTCATTTATACGCAGTGCTTCGATTATGGCACTTTCAAACAGTTCTACTAATGAAATACCCGCTTCTTGGGCTTGCCGAGGTAATAGACTTTCTGTTGTAAGGCCCGGGGTGGTGTTCATCTCAAGCATATAGGGTTCATCACCGATAAAAATAAACTCACTGCGTGAGTACCCTCTTATTTTTAGCACATTATAGGCCAATCGAGCTGCATCTGCCGCTTTTTTGGTCTGGGTTTCGGTAATTCGTGCGGGGGTAACCTCCTTTGATTTTCCTTTATATTTTGCTTCGTAGTCGAAGAAATCGTTCTCACTGATTATTTCGGTCATGGGCAAAACTTTCGCTTTGCCCTCATAGGTTATTACGCCTACCGATACTTCGATGCCCTCTAAAAAAGCTTCTATGATTATTTCATCATCTTGCTCATAGGCCCTTTCTATTGCCACCTTCAATTTCGATTTTTCATAGACCTTTGATATGCCGAAGCTGCTTCCGGCCTTATTGGCCTTGACAAAACAGGGCAGACCGACTTTTTCCACAATAGCATTCTCATCTACATTGTCTCCCAAATTCAAATAATACGAAGCCGCCGATTTGATTCCGTATGGTTTTAAAACACTTAAGAAATCCCGCTTGTTGAAGGTTAGGGCAGATTGGTAATAATCGCATGAGGTTTGAGGAATGCCCAATAATTCGAAATAGGCCTGCATCAGCCCATCTTCACCGGGCGTACCGTGTATAGCATTGAAAACACAGTCGAAAGCTATTGTTTTTTCTTCAAATTCTACGGTGAAATTATGTTTGTTTACGGGGTGTTCTCTATCTTCTTCATCAACGTAAACCCATTTGTCAGGCAGAATATTAATGCGATAACTTGTAAATTTTTCTTTGTTCAAATGTGCATGCACAACATTCCCACTCTTTAGGGATATTTGATACTCACTAGAATATCCTCCCATGATAATGGCAATATTTTTCTTCATACTCTCGTTAGAATTTCGGTTGACGATTTCAAAGTAAAGAAAAAAGGGAACCGTTTCCTATATTTGCCAGGTCAATTCCAGTCAATGAAAAACTTTTTCAACTTTTTAAGAAGTAGAACTTTTTTGATTCAATTAGGGCTCGCTCTAATGGTGTCGGTCTTATTGGTCTTTTTGGTTTTAAAATGGCTAAAGAGCACTACCAATCATGGCGAATTCGTCGAGGTGCCCGATTTCTCTAAAATGTCGGTGACCGATATGCGAACTGCCGTTGAAGGCGCCGGCCTACGATATGAGGTTTTGGATTCAGCGAACTACAACCCCGATTATCCGATATTTTCAATAATCGAACAAGACCCCAAGGCAGGTAATAAGGTCAAGGAGAATCGAAAAATCTACTTTACCGTTAATCCCTCAGGGTATAAAAAAGTCACCGTACCCGATATAATTCAAGTGACTCGACGGAATGCATCTTCTATGCTCAGGGCGGTTGGCCTCGATGTACAAAGAGTGACTTATATCGAGGAACTTGGCAAAGACATGGTCTATCAGATCAAGCATAAGGGCAAAATGATAAAGCCTGGTGACAAATTGCCGAAAACTTCTAAAATCGAATTGGTATGCGGCAATGGTAAAATTCCTGCCCAAGCGCGCATCAAGGCAGATTCCCAAGAATAATGGAGCCTCAGAACAATTCTGATATTCAGGAAGACGAACTCTTTGAACATTTTAATTTCGTTGCATCGAAAGGTCAGGAACCCCTTCGTGTGGATAAGTTTTTGATGAACTTCATCGAAAATGCCACTAGAAATAAAATTCAACTGGCCGCCAAAACCGGTCATATTCGGGTCAACGACTCCATCGTTAAACAGAACTATAAGGTTAAGGCGGGCGATGAGGTAAAAGTGCTTTTTGAGCATCCGCCGCACGAAAATCTTTTGGTCCCTGAAAATATTCCTTTGGATATTGTTTATGAGGATGAGGCACTTTTAGTGGTCAACAAACCTGCCGGAATGGTCGTGCATCCAGGACACGGAAATTATTCGGGAACCCTTATAAACGGACTCTTACATCACATCGATAATCTTCCTGTCAACAGCAATGAACGCCCCGGATTGGTGCATCGCATCGACAAGGATACTTCAGGTCTTTTGGTGGTTGCCAAAACGGAAGCTGCAATGACTCATTTGTCAAAACAGTTCTTTGACAAAACCTCTGAAAGAGAATATGTGGCAATGGTCTGGGGAAATATGGATCAAGACGAGGGTACTGTTGAGGGCCATATTGCCAGACACCCGAAGAACCGTTTACAAATGCAGGTTTTTCCTGAAGGGGACCATGGTAAAGAAGCTGTAACCCATTACAAGGTTTTGGAACGACTTGGGTATTTGACTTTGGTTTCATGTAAACTGGAAACCGGTCGAACCCATCAGATCCGTGTACACATGAAATATATCGGGCATACTTTGTTCAACGATGAACGCTATGGCGGAGATAAAATTTTAAAGGGAACGACCTTCACGAAATACAAACAATTCGTCGAGAACGCTTTCAAAATTCTACCCAGACAGGCGTTGCACGCCAAGACCCTGGGGTTTGTTCATCCGGTAACCGGCAAGGCGATGCGGTTCGATTCCGAGATCCCAGAAGACATGGCGAATTGTATTGAGAAATGGCGGCATTATTCGAAACATAGCCAATAATCTTTAAAAGAAATTAATTGGCTATCCTAGTTCAATGGGATTTAAAGAAATCATAGAAAAAAAAGTTGATGAATTCTTACAATTGTGCAAAGTTCATAATGTAAAAAGTTTGTATGTTTTCGGCTCATCAACGACCGATAACTTTGATCCGCAGAATAGTGATATAGACCTGCTGGTTGAAATTGACAATTTAGATCCTTTGGAAAGGGGAGAAAACCTTATTTCAATATGGGATAAACTTGAAGATTTTTTTAACAGAAAGGTCGACCTACTAACCTATTTCTTCAATTAAGAATCCCGTTCTCAAGAAAAATATCGATGCCACAAAAGTTTTAATCTATGACGGAGAAAGGCAAGAAGTATCTTTCTGATATTTCCATGGCAATTGAGATGATAGAGCAGTTTGTGGGCGATATTTCCGACTTTGAGGTGTATTCAAAGGATTTCAAGACCCAGAGTGCAGTTGAGCGAAAATTGGCGATTGTCTGAGAGGCCTTGAACCAGTTAAAAAAGAGCGACCCTTTAATCGTTTTTGAAAATTCACAGAGAATAATTTCCTTCAGAAATAGGTTGGTCCATGCCTATGATAGTATTGATAATTCCATTGTTTGGACGATTATCAAAAGACATCTACCTAAGCTAAGAGCCTGTTTTGAAATATCTCGATTATTTTCTTATACCCTCTTTTTGCCCATAACTTCGTTAAAATTTTAAACCGTAGCGATGCTATGCTTGAAAATTTTGCCTCGTTCTGCATCAAAAATAGGGTATAACAATTCTAACAGGCTCTAAGATCTGGGGTTCAAAAAATAGGATAGACGTATTTGATATCCTTATCAAAAACTCTTCTTGGTCCACAGGGTTTATCCCAAAAAACCTTCCTATTTTTATATTCTATTTCAAACAAAGAATCACAGTATGAAAATTGTTATTTCGCCCGCCAAGTCGCTGAATTATGAAAGTGAATTGCCTACACCCTTAAGTACCGAGGCATGTTTTTTATCCGAAGCAGAAAGACTCAACAAATTGTTGAAGAAGAAATCGGCAAGAAGCCTTTCCAAGCTGATGGGTATTTCCGATAATTTGGGCCAATTGAATTACGGGCGCAACCAAGAATGGGGTTTGCCTTTTTCCTCTGACAATGCAAGACCTTCAGTTTTTGCTTTTAACGGGGATGTTTATAGAGGGTTGGACGTTTACACGCTACCGAAGAAAAAATTGGATACACTTCAAGCTACCCTTCGTATTATTTCCGGACTATATGGAATTTTAAAACCGTTGGATCTGATACAGCCGTATCGTTTGGAAATGGGGACTCGATTTCAAGTCGGAAAGAACAAAAATCTCTATGAATTCTGGAAACCAAAAATCGCCAAAGCATTGAATAATGAATTGGCGGACGGGGAATTATTTGTCAATCTGGCAAGCAACGAATATTTTAAGGCGATCGATACAAAAGCCTTGAAAGTGCCTGTTGTCGATTTGGTGTTCAAAGATCTGAAAAATGGGGAATACAAGACCATAATGACCTATGTCAAATCGGCTCGTGGTTACATGACACGTTATATCGTCGACACCAACGCAAAAACCTTGGAAGACATCAAAGGTTTCGATTATGAAGGTTATGGTTACAGTGAAGCACTATCGGAGAAAGAAAACGAATTGGTTTTTATACGCTAATCTTTATTCAACCCTTTCCACGACATAAATTTGATAAAGTCCGTTGACTTTTTGATGGTAGTACAATAGGTTTCCATCAAAGGAAAGAGAAGGGGCTTCGGTAATTTCCCCTACAATTACATCAAGTCTTTCTACATTTTCCCAAGGTTCTGAGACTGCATTTCGTGTAGCCACATAAACCCCAAAGTCAATACCATTTTCAACGGAACCCGATGCTCGGGTAAAATAAAATTCCAAACTATTTGTCGAGATCGAAGGAGCATATTCCAAGGCATTTGAGTTAATATTTGCAAATAGATTTTCGAATAGATTTTCGGAATCTTGATGTGTGGTAAAAATCCCGTTTACTTTTATAGCAATCCCGATATTGCCCTCATCGGGAAAAGAGCTTCCAGAAAAAATACCTTCAACGAAATAAAGTTCTTCTCCGTCGTAATGAATTTCGGCGTCGAAATTTACTTGGCCTGGTATAGGATTTTCTTCTGTTGGCCTGTTTGTCTTTAGATTGGGAATGCTTTGAATGTTGGTCAGATTTCCGTTGGAAAAATCCCCATAAAAAATACTTCTGAGATAATTTGGGCCACTAGTATCAAAATAATCTCCTGTATAGATATAATAAAGCCTATTATTTTTATCGGAACTCGCTACACCTTCCAGCTCGTTCTGATCTGGATTTGTATCAATATTCGCCCCATTGACCTCCCCGACATAATCAAACGTGACATCGTCGATGTGGTTCGCATAATGAAGGTCGGTTTCGTTGGCTTCTCCCGAAGGTAACATATCCGCGTTCAGATTATTGAAGAAAAGGGTCTTACCGTCGCGTGAAATTGCAGGCTCCATCAAATCACCTGAGTAGCCCTGCACAGTGATCGCCCTTGGATTTTGAAAGGCGGGTGTTTTTTGTTCCGGATCGGGGTTTGGCGTTCCATTATCACTGCTGCTACACCCAAATTGGGTTGAAGCTCCTAAAATCAAAAGCATTAGAGGTAAACTCCGCATGAATTTCATTAAAACTTTGACGACCATATTCATAGTATGGTAACATTGAATTGGCGAAAATAGTATATAACATAGGCCCTAAAATTCAAAATAGCCATGTAGAATATTTTGTAAAAGCAACCGTTAAACATATGAGGCATCTATTAAAAAATAAAAATTATGAAAAAGCTGTTTTTTTTATTGTTGGCGGCGGCAATCTTCCTGGGTTCTTGTACCGATAGGGATGACAAAGGGGGGCAGGTCAATATTCGGGTTAAAAATGTGGCGAACTTTAACTTTAACAAGGTTATAGTCGGCGAGGAAGATAAATTTCATGAAAACGTAACCTCGGGAAAATATTCTGAATATTTGCAATATGAAACCGCTTATCAATATGCCTACATCAAAATTGAAGCCGATAGTACGAGCTATGTTCTACAACCTATCGATTTTGTAGGCGAAGACTCTTTGAGCTTTGGCTTCTATACCTATGAACTCAACGTTTCTGAAGAAGGCGATGTAGTATTGAACTTCGAGGTTGATTAAACGATTACTTTTTTTTGGCGGTTTTTTTGGTTGCGGTCTTTTTTGCGGGAGCTTTGGCTTTAGACTTTTTTGCTTTTTTGGCAACTACCACTATTTTTTTCCCCTTTTTAGGTCTTCTTCTACCGTATGATTTGTTAGCTATTTTTCCTCTTCTGGTTTTGATATCACCTTTTCCCAAAATATTGAATTTTAATGGTTTAAATATAAAGTTAGATATTTAAATCCGAATATCAAACCGGTCGAAGTTATTCGAACCCGTATGACTGATCTCTACTAACAAGTTTCTTGATATTTCCTTTTTTGTCTTATTGAACTCGTCTTGAGTTTTTGTTTGGAACCGAAAATATCGGCTTTTGTGCCCTAATGAAGATATTTTTTGGTAGCATAGCCATAGCTACGGTACTTAAAAATAGCAAAATCAAAATATAGGGTGCAAAATGTGATATTTGCAGGTAAAAGAAAAACTCAAGACGAGTTCATTGTTATCGAAGTCCAAAAACAGTAAATTTGTTTTAAGGGGGCAAAAATCGATTGGCCTATTCTTCAAAGTGAACAATTTGAAAACGAAAAAAGTTTTAGTAGCGAATAGGGGAGAGATAGCCATAAGGGTATTTCGGGCATGCGTTGAAATAGGGCTTAAGACCGTTGGTATCTATACCTATGAAGATCGATATTCATTGCATCGATACAAGGCCGATGAATGTTATCAAATCGGCGAGGATCAAGATCCGCTAAAGCCCTATTTGGATATGGACGCCATTATCAAGGTGGCCAAGGACAATGCGGTACATGCCATTCATCCGGGCTACGGTTTTCTCTCTGAAAATGCCGAATTCGCGCAAAAATGTACCGATAACAATATTATTTTCGTAGGGCCTAAGGTATCTGTGCTCAAGGCCCTGGGTGATAAAATAACTGCAAAGAAAGTTGCGGTCGCCAATAATGTTCCGGTAATAGAGAGTAGTATCAAGGAACTGAAAGACCTTAAGATTGCCCTGTCAGAGGCAAAACGTATTGGCTTTCCGGTAATGTTAAAAGCGGCCTCGGGCGGAGGTGGCCGTGGCATGAGAGTAATACGTACCCCTGATGAACTCAAGAAATCGTTTCCGGAAGCGCGAAGGGAATCTTTGAATGCCTTTGGAGATGATACTGTTTTTCTCGAAAAATATATAGAAAACCCCAAGCATATCGAGATTCAGATCGTAGCTGATACACATGGAAATATCGTTCATTTATTTGAACGTGATTGTTCGGTACAACGCCGTTTTCAAAAAGTAATCGAATTCGCCCCCTCTATTGGGCTGCCACAAGAGACGAAGGACAAGTTGTACAAATATGCCATTGATATCTGTAAAGCAGTCGACTATAATAATATAGGCACGGTAGAGTTTCTGGTAGATGAAGACGGAAGCATCTATTTTATCGAAGTGAACCCGAGAGTACAGGTCGAACATACCGTTACCGAGATGGTTACCAATATCGATTTGATAAAGGCACAATTGTTCATAGCGGGAGGCTATAAATTATCCGACAAGCAAATAAAGATTCCGGATCAGGAGTCGGTTAAGGTAACCGGACATGCCCTTCAATGTCGAATAACGACTGAAGATCCGTCAAACGATTTTAAGCCCGATTACGGAGTGGTAACGACTTATAGAAGCGCCTCTGGTTTTGGAATACGATTAGACGCCGGAAGTGTTTATCAAGGTGTAGTGATTTCCCCATTTTTTGATTCGATGCTGGTCAAAGTTTCTGCACTTGGCAGAACTTTGGACGGTTCTTGCAGAAAGATGCGAAGGGCCTTGGCCGAGTTTAGAATTCGTGGGGTAAAGACCAATATGGCGTTCCTTGATAATATTTTGAGGCATCCTACTTTCAGACAAGGGAAGGTTACCGTGAACTTCATAAAAAACGAACCTTCTTTGTTTGAGTTCTTGGAACCTCGAGATCGTGCCAACAAATTAGTGAAATTTTTAGGGGAGGTGACAGTTAATGGGAATCCGGATGTGAAGAAAATCGACCCGAACAAAGTTTTTCTGAAACCCATGGCACCTACTTTTCCAAAGATGGAAAATTATCCGAAGGGTACCAAAGATAGGCTGACGAGGCTTGGCCCTGAAAAGTTCTCTGAGTGGCTGAAAAATGAAAAGAAAGTCCATTTTACCGACACGACTATGCGCGATGCCCACCAGAGTCTGTTGGCCACCCGTATGCGCACAACCGATATGCTGAAAGTTGCAGAGGGCTATTCAAAGAACTTCCCCGAGATTTTCAGTATGGAAGTTTGGGGTGGTGCAACTTTCGACGTTTGCCTCCGATTTCTACAGGAAAATCCTTGGGAGCGATTGGCATTGCTGCGTAAGGCGATGCCCAACGTGCTTTTGCAAATGTTGATCCGCGGTTCCAATGCAGTGGGTTATACCGCGTATCCTGACAATCTGATCGAGAAATTTGTAGAACGGTCTTGGGATACCGGGGTCGATGTTTTCCGAATTTTTGACTCCTTGAACTGGATGAAGTCCCTTGCGCCATGTATCAAACATGTACGAAAAAGGACGAACGGATTAGCTGAAGGATCAATCTGCTATACAGGCGACATCTTAAATCCGACCAAGACCAAATACAACCTCAAATATTATGTAAAGCTTGCCAAGGACATCGAAAATGCCGGAGCCCATATTTTGGGTGTGAAAGATATGGCCGGATTGCTGAAGCCAGAAGCAGCTTTTGAACTGATTTCGGCTTTGAAATCTGAATTGGATATTCCCATACATCTTCATACGCATGATACCTCATCGATTCAGGCCGCCATGTATCTAAAGGCGATCGAGGCCGGAGTCGATGTGGTCGACGTTGCCTTGGGTGGCATGTCGGGGTTGACCTCACAGCCCAATTTCAATTCTCTTCTCGAAATGTTGAAATTCAGCAAGAGGGAGAATGGACTAGATGCCGTAAAATTGGCCGAATATTCCAATTATTGGGAAACGGTGCGCAATTATTATTACCCCTTTGAGTCCGGTCTCAAGGCGGGGACCGGGGAGGTTTACAAACACGAAATTCCGGGCGGGCAATATTCAAATTTAAAAGGACAGGCGATTGCGCTGGGTTTGGAAGACAAATTTCCTGAAGTCACTAAAATGTACGGAGAAGTAAACGAACTCTTCGGAGACATCATAAAGGTCACACCAAGCTCAAAGGTGGTGGGCGATATGGCACAATACCTGATCAGCAATGGTTTGACTACAAAAGATGTTTTGGAAAAAGGTGATACGATTTCCTTTCCGCAATCGGTTATTAGTTTCTTTAGAGGTGATTTGGGCCAACCTGTAGGGGGGTTTCCCAAAGCACTCCAGAAAATAGTCCTTAAAAATGAAAAACCCTATAAAAATAGACCTAACGCACATCTAGATGCTATTGATTTCGACAATGAGTTCATGGCCTTCAAAAGGAAGTTTAAAAAGGGCATGGGTCGTGATTTGAAGATGACCGACTTTTTATCTTATAAATTATATCCGAAGGTATTTATCGATGCTTATGACAAACACCTGAAATATGGGAATGTGATGAACATACCCACCAAGAATTTTTTCTTCGGAATGGAAGTCGGCGAAGAGATTATGGTCGAGCTTGATCGCGGAAAGAACGTTTTGATAGCACTTATGTTAAAAGGGGAACCCGATGAGGATGGGAATGTAAATATACAGTTCAAGGTCAACGGTCAATCGAGGAACGTACTGGTCAAAGACACGTCGATCAAGGTTGACAAAAAAGAAAATATCAAAACGAATCCTGAAAATCCGGAAGAGATCGGTGCACCGCTACAAGGTCTTTTATCAAATGTACTTGTCGAAAAAGGCGATAAAGTCAAGAAAAATCAACCCCTTTTTATCATCGAAGCCATGAAAATGGAAACTACGGTAACGGCTACTAAGGCAGGTGTAGTCGATAAAATTCAATTAAAGGGCAGTTCGCTCGTCAATTCTGAAGACCTTGTACTAGTGCTAAAATAGATTCAAGGTTTAAAGTTCAAGGTTGGATACATAGAATATAGCGGATAGAACTATGGGAAGAGACAAGTACGTAGTAAACAGTAAGCGATAAAAGCAACAAAACTAAACTCCTTGACTTTTTTGAACTTTAAATTCCAAACAGATTTTGTTTTTGCACACCCACCCCTACGAGCCCTATCTTTTTGAAGAAGCTACCAAATTGATCGTCGGCACTTTGCCCCCCCTCGATTTACAATCGGAGATTTCAAGGAAGGAGATGTCGATTTTTGTTATGGAAGTCGCGACGGCCAGCTTTGGCCCATTCTAAATTTCATTTTCAAATTGGAATTAAAATTCGAGACCTCCCAAGAGGCCATCGACCAACGCAAGAATTTTTTAAAGAAGCGTAAAATCGGAATTTGTGATATTGTCTCTAGCGCTGAAAGAGAGAAGATCGATGCTTCCGATTTGGGGATGCAGAACATAAAATTGAGAAATCTTATTGGCTATCTGCAAGAATATATAAATGTCGACACTCTTATTTTTACCGGAGGGAATAGCAAAAATGGCCCCGAATATTTTTTTAGGAAACACTTGAAAGAACATAATCTTTCATTGAATGTGGTTTCGAATGAAGTTCCGCGAATCCACAGTGTTGTCATTCCGAATCTATCTGCCGCAGGCAGTGTAGATGAGGAATCTCTTCAGGGTTCGCCCGAAGAACAAAAAAAGTCGCGTATCATAAAAACAGTTTCCCTTACCGCTCCTTCCGGTGCTGCTAATAGGGCGGTCGGTAGTCTAGCGTCTTATAAAAGGCTAAAAGAAGAAAATCTTGATTTCAATACTTTCGATTTTCGGGCATTGCAATACGCGCCCTTCTTTTGAAATCCTTCCCTAAGAAATAATCTTTAAAAAAGGAAGTCTTAATGTTGGTTCTGTCAGCCACAAACCCTATTTTGTTATTTCAGATATATCGGTGGCTTCAACGGTCGATTTATGACGATATTTACCGACTGAATTTGAGATTGCGGAAACAGGTCCCAAAAAGATAGAACAGAATATCTTAAACAATTAGATGCATCAGACAGAGAGATTAAAAGAGTTCAAAAAGTCGGTCAATAACAAATTCAATGTTTACAATAGCCTGTTCTTGAATTTGCCCTATCAGAATACCGACAATGTTGGTATACTCATTCCGTTACTGCTGCACCAGTGCCAAGAAGGACTGAAATCTGGTAAAAACCCACAGGGTATTCTAGAATATTTCTTTCAGAATTTTGCAAGTTTGGATACTGAAAAAGCGAGGATCGATTTTATGTTCCGGATCATTCAATATGTCGAAAGACAGGTAGTGCTTTTCGATAGTGTCGAAGATGCGGCTTTTCCGAAAATGCACGAGCATAGTCTCTCGCTTTCGATCAAAGATTATTTTCAATTGGTCGACAAGCATAAAAGTTGGGACAAGGTGGCTGAAAAATTATCCAATTTCAGCGCACGAATTGTCTTGACAGCGCACCCTACACAATTTTACACCCCCGCAGTCTTAGACATTATAGACGAGCTAAGATCTTTGATTTTAGAAGATCGTATCGACGATATCGATATTACACTTCAGCAATTGGGCCTGACTTCTTTGATCAACGCTAAAAAACCGACTCCTTTAGACGAGGCAAAAAATATTATCTACACCCTTCGAAATGTATACTATGATGCGGTAGGAAGTCTTTATTCATACATCAAAGAAAATATCAAGGCTGACAATTTCGAAAACCATAATATCATGAAATTGGGCTTTTGGCCTGGTGGCGATCGAGATGGCAACCCTTTTGTGACCGCCAAGATAACCAAGGAAGTGGCAGATGAACTTCGAGTCAATCTGATGAAATGCTATTACAACGATTTAAAGCGTTTGCAGCAAAAATTGACGTTCAAAGAACTGCAACCACATATAAATCAATTGAGGGGCAACCTATATGTTGCAATGTTCGACCCCGGGAAGCATGTTGGCTATGATGACATAATAGAACCCCTACAAGCGATTCGATTACTATTGATAGAAAAATATCATAGCCTATATTTAAAAGACCTTGAGAATTTAATAGATAAGGTCAAAATCTTCAAAACACATTTCGCGATTCTTGATATTAGGCAAGATCATTCTGGGCATACCAAGGTAATTGAAGCGATATTTATTAAGAACAAGATTATCAAGAAAAGCCTCAGCGAGTTGTCAAAGGCCAAGTTGCGAGATATTCTTTTGACCAAAAAATTGAAATTGGCCGCCAAAGATTATAAGGATCCGCTTGTCAAAGACACAATAAGGAACATTACCCAACTCAAGGGTATTCAACGGAAAAATGGCGAGGAAGGATGTGATAGATACATCATCAGTAACTCCGAAGATATATTTTCCGTGCTTTTTGTCTACGGACTTTTTCGCTGGTGCGGATGGGATTCTGATAAGATAACCTTCGATATCGTGCCACTTTTTGAAACCATGAAGGGTATGGAGACTTCTGAGGATACCATGCAGGCTTTGCTTAAAATTCCGAAATACCGGAAGCATTTAGAGCGGCGCCAAAATAAGCATACGATAATGTTGGGCTTCTCAGATGGCACCAAAGATGGCGGTTATGTCAAAGCGAATTGGTCTATTTTCAAGACCAAGGAAAATTTGTCGAAGGTTTGCAAAAAAAACGGTATCAAGGCTATTTTCTTCGATGGTCGTGGCGGGCCGCCGGCAAGAGGTGGTGGCAAGACCCATCGCTTCTACGCTGCCCAGAC
>QIJL01000033.1 GCA_003232435.1 Flavobacteriales bacterium
TATCCCAAGTAAAAATGGTCGTAACCGATATGGACGGTACTTTGTTAAACTCCAGCCACGAGGTCAGCGATCGATTCTTTGAACTTTATAAAGGCTTAAAGGAAAAAGGGATTTTGTTCATTGCCGCAAGCGGAAGACAACACAACAGTATTGTTGAAAAGCTGCAACCGATCAAGGATGAAATAATCGTCATTGCCGAAAACGGTGGCTTTGCCATTCAGAATGGTTTGGAAATAGTATCCACTCCACTGCCCAGAGGAGCTAAAAATACAATTTTGGATGCGCTGGAAGTTGCCGAGAATATTCATCCGGTTTTGTGCAGCAAAGACAATGCTTATTTGACAAACGCATCTCCCGAATTTGTAAATAAATTGAAAGAATATTATACGGAGTATACCTTGCTTGAGGATTTAAAGGAATTCTATGGAGAGGTATTAAAGGTGGCAATATATCATTTTGAAAGCTCCGAAAAATATATCTACCCTTCGGTAAAACATTTAGAAGGCGATTTAAAAGTCAAGGTATCGGGCGAAAACTGGGTCGACATCTCAAGCCCCAACGCAAATAAGGGATATGCCCTGGATCTCATCCAAAGAAAATATAATATTACTCCTTCGGAAACGCTTGTCTTTGGCGATTACAACAACGATCTTGAAATGCTAGCTCTGGCGAAATATAGTTTTGCCATGGAAAATGCGCACCCTAAGGTAAAAAAAGCCGCTAACTATTCGACCACAAGTAATAATGATTTTGGCGTAGAGCGGGTTTTGGAAAAATTATTAAACGAATCGGATTTATAGATTAAATGAACGCCTATCCATGCCGGAACAAACCCCTCCGCCTATCGGCACCTCCCCTTTTCAGGAGAGGACTTTTAAAGTCATCCTTTTTCACAGAATAAACTTCTAAACTTTATAAACTCATAAACTCCTTTATGTTTTCTGCTTTTTCTTCCTCGCTGCAGGAAACAGAACATTATTCAGAATAAGCCGATAACCAGGAGAAGTGGGATGCAATTCCAATTCCGTTTTCGGGTCCCCTACCCTATGCTGATAATCTTCAGGATCGTGTCCGCCATAAAATGTAAAAAATCCTTTGCCCTTGATGCCATGAATGTAGCGGGCTTCACCGTTCAATTTATTCTCGCCCAAGACCATAACAGTGGGTTTTATCTCATCTCTGGTAAAAGCGGTTGTCTGGCCCATAAATCCTTTTACCAGTGAAGTATGATTTTGGCAAAGCATAGTGGGCACGGGATCCCACTTGGCTGAGAAATCCATCAACGAAAAATAATCGGCTTCTTTCGGAACGTTTCCTCTCTTATTGGTCATATCGATGCTCGAGAATTCATACCGGACCGGATTCCGCTCCAACGTAAAATTTGAAAAGGCAATCGTCTTTCCGAAATCGAGTTTGTTTTGGTAATTGGCATCCGAGGGGTCTCCATCGAACATGGGTTCGCAAATATCGATTCCGTCCGCCGCCAGTGCAATGTCAAAGCTGTCGGTCGCCGAACACATAGCGAACATGAATCCGCCTCCGATAACATAATTTCTAATTTTAAGGGCCACAGCTCTTTTTTCTTCTGATACCTTGCCATAGCCCAGTTCCGCAGCCAATGCCTCCGCACTTTTTTTGCCTTCGATGTACCAAGGTGCCGCCCGATAGGCTCCGTAAAATTTTCCATATTGACCTGTAAAATCTTCATGGTGCAAGTGAAGCCAATCATAAATCGCCAAATTATCCTCGAGCACCTCTTTATCATAAACCGTTTCATAGGGTATCTCGGCATAGGCCAAAACCATGGTTACCGCATCGTCCCAAGGTTGATTTCCTTCTGGGGAATAAACAGCGATTCTCGGAGCTTTTTCCAAGGTCACGGCTTCCTTATTTTGAGACGGACTCGCAATTTCATCTAAAATACTTTGTGCTTGATTGTCGGACAAAATTTCAAAAGAGACCCCTCGTATTTGGCATTCCTTTCTAATATTTTCTCCATCGGGCAATAAAAAAGAGCCGCCGCGATAGTTCAATAGCCATTGTACTTTTTGCTGTTTGGTCAAGACCCAATAGGTAATACCATATGCTTTAAGGTGGTTTTTTTGGCCCTCCGCATCCATGGGAATCAGAATGTTGGATGCGAAGGAAAAAAAAGAACAAAGAATAAAGAATAGAGAACAAAGAATCTTACCCATAAGCCTTGGTATTGAGAGCCTATCAAAGTTACGGCAAAAACTACAAGTAAGATTTAAAAGAGCGTTAAACATCTTGGCGAACCTTGCGCAACCCCTTGCGAACTTAGCGGTTATGCAACTTACTGATTTAACCGCAAGGTTCGCAAGGAAAATCGCAAAGGACGCAAATATTACGTTTGAAAATACACCGCTAACCCCGATAGCTATCGGGGTCTCAAGGAGCCAATCTTAAAAAACAACCTTAATTTAAGATTTGTACTTGAGCTTGAACTTGTACTTGTACTTGAGCTTGAGCTTGAACTTTAAAAAGGCACATCGCCGACATCTTCGTCAAGATCGTCGTTCATACCGCTTCCGAATACATCATCGGCCGAAGGAAGTTCTTTGGCACTGAACGGATTTTGGTCTCCCTCGTTCATTTTCGATTGGAACTCAAATGGGGAATCAAAATCGTCAAGGTTATCGAATTTACCCAAATTGCCGATGAACTTCAAGCGGATGCTATCCAACCCACCGTTACGATGCTTGGCAACAATAAACTCGGCTTGACCTTGAGTCGGTGTGCGTTCATCATCATCCCATTCATCGATTTTATAATATTCGGGCCGATAAATAAACGAAACGATATCGGCATCTTGTTCGATAGCTCCCGATTCCCTAAGGTCGGAAAGTATCGGTCTTTTACTACCACCTCGAGTTTCAACCGCACGTGATAACTGTGATAACGCGATTACCGGAACATCCAGTTCCTTGGCCAAGGCTTTCAAGTTTCTTGATATGGTCGAAATTTCCTGTTCACGATTACCTCCTTTTTGACTGGTACCGGCCGTCATCAATTGCAGATAATCGACCACGATCAACCTTATGCCGTGTTGCGATTTTAGACGCCTTGCCTTAGCGCGTAAATCGAATATGGATAATGCGGGCGTATCATCGATAAACAAAGGTGCCTTTTCAAGGGCCTTTACCTTCACGTTCAATTGTTCCCATTCGTGCTTTTCCAATCTCCCTGTCCGAAGTTTTTCGGAGGATAATCCTGTTTCAGATGATATCAAACGAGTAATTAATTGAACCGATGACATCTCCAAGGAAAAGAACGCTACGGGAATTTCAGAATTGACGGCCATATTTCTTGCCATGGACAAGGTCAATGCCGTTTTACCCATACCCGGCCTCGAGGCAATAATCACCAAATCACTTGGCTGCCAACCGGAAGTCAGCCTATCCACTTTATCAAATCCGGATGGAATTCCACTGAGACCTTCTTTGTTGGCGATATCCTCGATCCGCTTTTTTGCCTGTATGACCAAATTTTGAGCGGTCTGGGCCGGTCGCTTGAGATTGCCTTGGGTAACATCGTACAACTTTGATTCCGCATTGTCCAACAAGTCAAAAACATCGGTGCTTTCATCGTATGCTTCCTCAATGATCTCATTGGAGATTTTTATCAAGCTGCGCTGAATGAATTTTTGGAGAATGATGCGTGCATGAAACTCGATATGCGCCGATGAAGCTACTTTTTGGGTCAACTTTATCAAGTAAAAATCACCGCCTACTACATCCAGTAGACCATCTTTCTTTAATTGGGCCGAAACGGTTAATAAATCGACTGGTTGCGATTCTTGGAACAATTTGAAGATGGCTTCAAAAATATGACCATGTGCCTCTTTGTAGAACGCATCTTTTTGTAAGATATCTATTACTTCATCTACCCCCTTCTTATCGATCATCATTGCGCCAAGCACAACTTCCTCTAAATCAACCGATTGAGGTGGAATTTTTCCTCTTTCCAAATTGATGATAGTCGACTTGTCGATCTTGCGACCAATAAGTGGGTTTGTGTTCTCCATGGGTACGAAAGTATGGAATTAACTTTTAGTTAACTTTGGGCAGCTCTTTTCAATGTTAACCATTGATCAACAATTACCGTGTTAATAAGTTACGAATTTGTGTTGATAACGAAAAAAATCCGAAGAAATAATTTCTCGGATTTTTATGAGCTTGATAATAAGGAAGATTAGCCGTTAAAAACGCCCATCTCACCGTACTTGTTCATTCGTGAATCGACGAGTTCTTTTGGTGATAACTTTTTAAGTTCTTCGTAGTGGGCCGAAATTTTGTTGCTCACGATCTCAAATGCTTTCTTGCGGTTGCCATGTGCCCCTCCTGCCGGTTCGCGGACTATTTCATCGATCAGCTTCAGTTTCTTCATGTCGGTCGCGGTCAATTTCAGTGCCTCGGCAGCCTGTTCTTTATATTCCCAACTACGCCAAAGAATCGACGAGCATGATTCGGGCGAGATTACGGAGTACCATGTGTTTTCCAGCATCAAGACCCGATCGCCTACTCCTATTCCCAAGGCACCTCCAGAAGCACCTTCTCCGATAATAACCACGATAATCGGCACTTTCAAACGCGTCATTTCTAAAATGTTCCTAGCAATGGCTTCTCCTTGTCCGCGCTTTTCAGCTTCAATACCAGGATAGGCACCTGGAGTATCTACCAAACACACAACCGGAATACCGAACTTTTCAGCAGATTTCATCAAACGCAATGCTTTGCGATATCCCTCAGGATTGGCCATGCCAAAGTTTCGAAATTGCCGTGTTTTGGTATTATATCCTTTCTGTTGGCCAACGAACATATAACTTTGATCACCGATCTTACCCAGACCACCTATCATCGCCTTATCATCTTTGACGGTACGGTCGCCATGCATTTCTAAGAATGTGTCTCCACAAATCGCATTGATGTAGTCTAGAGTATAAGGTCTGTTAGGGTGTCGAGACAATTGAACCCGCTGCCAGGCAGTAAGGTTCTTGTAAATATCCTTACGGGTCTCTTGAAGCTTTTTTTCGATTTGCTTACAGGTTTCCGTAACATCTACATCACTTTCCTCGCCAATTATCGTGCATTTTTCAAGTTGCTCTTCAAGTTCCTTAATAGGAAGCTCAAAATCCAAATATTCCATATAGATAAGATTGGTCTGTTCTAATCGAGTTCATCGACAAAGATAGAATTTTAATGGAAATAGCAACAAACTTCCTATCTAAGCATTGTTCAGCGTTTTGCTCTTTGGAGCAAGTAGAAGGCAAGAATTCCGAAAAATACGTTTGGCACGACTACTGCCACCATAGGCTCGAGACCTGACTGTTCGGCCAGAGTGCCAAAAACCCGATCGAAAAAAATAAAAATAAACGCCACGAAAATACCAAAGGCCAGGTTGACTCCCATTCCTCCACGACGCTTGACCGAGGAAACAGCAACGGCGATGATGGTAAGTATAAATGCCGATATTGGCAAGGCCCATCTTTTGTACTTTACCAAAACATATCTATTGATATTTGAGGCGCCTTTTTCTTTTTGATCTTTTATAAACTTGTTGAGTTCTATCAAGTTTTTGGTTTCTGCAACGTAAGATACTGGAGTAAGATCATTGATTTTAAAATCGAACAGCGTGTCAAGCCTTCTTTTGGTTTCGACAATTTGCCCGTCATTCGTGATTTTTCTTTTTTTGTACGATGTCAAACGGTACAAGGTATCTTTTTCGATCCACCTGATATTTGCCGCAGCCATTTTGAACTCCAGATTATTTTGGTCGTCAAATCGTTCGAAAGTAAAATTATATCCAATCTGACGAGCAGGGTCAAAGCTGCTCACATATATAAAATCATTCTTGTTGAGTTGAGTGAAAATATTATTGGTGACCCTTTCGGCCCCTCCCCTTTTTAAGTACTTATATTTAAACTCATTAAAACCTTCGCTAGCCTTAGGCACGAGGTACATACCCATGATGAACATCAGACCGGCAACTATTGAAGCGCCTATAAGGTATGGTCTCAAAAATCTGCCATAAGATACACCTGAGCTCAGAATAGCTACAATTTCGGTATTCGAAGCTAATTTTGAGGTAAAGAAAATAATAGATAGAAATAAAAAAATCGGAAGCAACTGACTACCTATATATATGGTAAAGTTTCCGAAGTACTCGATAATCTCGTTCAAGGGCGCCTCGTTATCTTGCATTTTTCCGATTTGCTCGGCCAAATGCGCCATGATACTAATGGGGATAAATAATAAAATCATCACCACGAAAGTGAGCAGGTAACGTTTCAATATATATTTATCGAGAATCTTCAAATCAGAGTCGTTTGTCCATTTGTTTGATCATTTTATTTTTCCACTCGGCAAAATCCCCAACTAAAATATGTTTTCTAGCTTCGCGAACCAACCACATGTAAAATCCGAGGTTGTGAATCGTAGCTATCTGCCCTCCTAAATATTCGTTGGCCGCGAACAAATGTCTCAAATACGCTTTTGAATAATCGGTGTCGACATAAGTAATAGCCATCTCATCAATTGGCGAAAAATCATTTTCCCATTTTTTGTTCTTTATATTGATTGTGCCATGCGCTGTAAACAACATTCCATTACGAGCATTCCTAGTGGGCATAACACAATCGAACATATCGATACCCAAGGCAATATTTTCCAAAATATTTATCGGCGTACCGACGCCCATCAGATAGCGTGGCTTATCTTCAGGGAGAATATTGCAGACCACTTCGGTCATCGCATACATCTCTTCTGCGGGTTCACCAACTGAAAGTCCGCCAATTGCGTTTCCTTCAGCACCGGCGTTTGCAATATATTCTGCTGATCGTTCTCTTAAATCTTTGTAAGTCGAACCCTGAACGATGGGGAAAAAAGTTTGTTCATAGTCGTATTCGTAGGGAGTCTTTTCCGAATGGGCGATGCAACGATCCAACCATCGATGTGTCATATGCATTGAACGTTCGGCATAATCATATTCACAAGGATATGGAGTGCATTCATCAAAGGCCATAATAATATCGGCTCCGAT